>JBCAXC010000565.1:0-503 GCA_038534255.1 Pseudomonadota bacterium | reverse complement strand
AACGAGCTTGGCCGCCGGGTCGCTCGCAACACTCAGATCATCGCCATGGAAGAAAGCGGTCTCGGGCGCGTCGCGGACCCGGCTGGCGGGGCATGGTTCTCCGAAGGCCTCGCCAATGATCTCGCCGAAGCCGCATGGGAAGCGTTCCAGCGCATCGAAACCGAAGGCGGCTATGGTGCATCCCTGATGGCCGACGCCGTTCAGGCCCGCACCGCCGAGACCCGCACCGCGCGCATGAAACACATCGCCAAACGCAAGGACGCCATCACCGGCGTCAGCGAATTCCCCCAGCTCGATGAGATCGCCGCCCCGGTCGCCGAGATCACATGGAACGCGCCGAAAGAGGGCGTCTCCGACGAGGGCCTCAAAAGCCTGCTGCCAAAACTCGGCGACGCGTCCGGCGACGATGCCATGGCCGCGCCGCTCTGGCCGATCCGCCTATCCGAGCCTTACGAAGGCCTGCGCGACATCGCCGAGGCCCGCGCCGCAAAGACCGGCCAGCG
>JBCAXC010000564.1:0-519 GCA_038534255.1 Pseudomonadota bacterium | reverse complement strand
TATGACCTCGCACCGGAGATGTCGGCGAGGGACATCACGCGGCATCTCGTGGAAAGCCTTCGGTTGCGCCGCCACGACGCGATCATCGTGAATTTCGCGAACGGTGACATGGTCGGCCACACCGGCAAGCTCGATGCCGCCATCGCCGCCTGCGAAACGGTCGATCGATGTCTGGCCATGATCCTACAAGCGGTACGCGAGGCCGATGGCGCGATGCTGGTCACCGCCGATCACGGCAACTGCGAGATGATGCTCGACCCGGTAACCGGCGGCCCGCACACGGCGCACACGCTGAACCCGGTCCCGACTGTCCTCGTCTCCAACCAAAGCGGCAGCACCACCCTGCGCAACGGCCGCCTCGCTGATGTCGCCCCGACAATCCTCGATCTGCTCGGCATTCCACAACCAGCCGCGATGACCGGGCGATCGCTCTGCGTCCCCGCACCAGTCACCTGACGGACCTAAATAGCGGGTCCGTCCACCATCCGGCCCCGCTCCCAGCCGATGATCGCCTGTTTG
>JBCAXC010000563.1:0-585 GCA_038534255.1 Pseudomonadota bacterium | reverse complement strand
TTGGTGAGGATGACCCGACGGTGACGCCGATCACGCGCGCGCCGCGTATTGCGGTGGTGAAGACGTCGACGGTCAACGATGCCGCGCCGGCTGGCCTCAATGCCGGGGACACGATCACGTACACCTACACCGTCAGCAACGAGGGCAACACGACGCTGTTCGATGTGGGTGTGACGGAAACGGCGGGTGACTTCACGGGGAACGGCACGCTGCCAGCTCCGGCGTTCTCCTCGGGCGGGGGCGATCTTGACGGCGACGCGGATGCGGCTGACCTGGCTGTTGGTGCTGGCACGATCGTGTTCGAGGCGACGTACACCATTGTCCAGGCGGACATCGATCAGGGCGGCGTGAACAACCGGGCGGTGGCGTCGGGCTCGGACCCGGTGGGCACGCCGGTCAGCGATCAGTCGGACGATAACTCTCCGGCAGTGGGTGAGGATGACCCGACGACCACGCCGCTGACGCCAACGCCCGGAATCGGTGTCGTGAAGACCGCTGCTATAAATGACGGCGGCGATGGCCGCGTCGATGCCGGCGACACGATCACGTATACGTACACGGTCAGCAACCAGGGCAACACGACGC
>JBCAXC010000562.1:0-656 GCA_038534255.1 Pseudomonadota bacterium | reverse complement strand
CCCCAGTCCCCAAATCCGTATTCACGCGCGAGCGTCAATCGCGCGTCATCCAGCATCAATGTCGCGTCAAGCAGTGCATCCGAAGACGACCCGACAGCACCAGGCCACCACGACCCGAGCTGCATGCGGACCCGAGGATCGCCCAGGCCATGCGCCTCAAAAACTGTCTTCGCCTGTCGCGCGAGTTGATCGCGGATCGTGCGTGCCCGAATCTCCGGGTCGCTCAGGTAAGGATGCAACGCCAAGACGTCCGCGACTTCCGGTGCAACGAAGGTGGTCATCGGGGCGCCTCGCGCGTGTCGAGAACCCGGTTCGCGACGTTTCTTAACGCAGGGACTCTCAACGCGTCTTCCGCACGGCTGAGATGTTCGCTACACCTGCGTCATGTTCGCTGACATGACAGCCCGAGAACTGGCGATCATCGCCGCAGCCGCCACGGCGTTTGGCGCGCTGACGGTCGGTGCCGCGCTCGCGTTCTTGACGCATGGCCCGTCAGCATTCCTCGCGCGCGTCGCGGCAGGCATCGCCGGGTGTTTTTAGCGTCGTTTGCAATCAAGCCAACCAGCGCTTGCGGCGTTTGTAGTGCTTCACGTCGCGGAACGACTTGCGCTCGCCGGATGAGACGCCGAGATAAAACTCCTTAACGTCCTCGTTTT
>JBCAXC010000561.1:0-664 GCA_038534255.1 Pseudomonadota bacterium | reverse complement strand
GTGCTGGAAATTATCTGCCAGGGCAAAGACACGGACTGCTGGGTCTCGCTCGCCCATTGAACCACGGTGACAGCGATACCTCGATCGCTGCCGCTCTGAAATTCAGTGCCCGCTTGATCCTCGATGCACCGTTCAAGTTCTCCCGCGCCGTCATCGATGTCGCGACCGACGGGCGCAACAACAACGGCGGCGATCCAAGACCGGTGCGCGATCTGATCGGCGGCGCCGGCATCACGGTCAACGGCCTCACCATCCTCACCGAGTTTCCGACGCTCAACAAATACTTCGAGGAACACATCGCGACCGGCCCCTACAGCTTTGTGGTCACCGCCAACAGCTATTCCGGTTACGCGCGGGCGATCCGCAAGAAGTTGCTGAGAGAGATCCAGGGCCCGCCGGTCTCGTGAGCGCGAGAGCGGTTCTCACGAGAGTGGACGCATCAGCGCCATCGCACTCGCAGGCATCGCGACACGATCGTCACACTGCGGGCACCGGTCTCGCGGCAGGTCGTACGGATCGCGCATCGCCTCTGCGACGGCGGCCTCGCGGCTGACACCGATATCCGCCAGCAGTCGATCGTCGAGCGCGTACTCAGCGCCATTCACGCTCCACGACGCATCGATCGCAAGAACCAGCGCGAGGTCGACGCGATCGACAGTCGCGG
>JBCAXC010000560.1:0-793 GCA_038534255.1 Pseudomonadota bacterium | reverse complement strand
AGACATGACCTGAGGCAGGCCGGGACACGCGCCCGATCTCGCCGCGCACACGCACATGGTCGTACATCGTCTCGATGGTCTTCTTCAGTCCCATCGACAGCTCGGAGACGGAAAACTCTGGCGCGTTCCCGGTCGCAGCGCCGGACGCCGTTGCCGGAATGGTTCGGTCAGTTCTTGCGGTCACGCTGCACGGCTCCGGTTGCTCTGGTATCCCGCGATGATACAAGACTGCGCGACAATCGACAGCTTTGCCGAACAGGGTGCCCACATGAATGTCCTTCTGATCGGAGGCGGCGGGCGCGAGCACGCTTTGGCCTGGGCGATCACCGCAAGTCCCCTGCTCGACACCCTCATTTGCGCCCCGGGCAACGCTGGCATCGCGCAGATCGCGGAGTGCGCACCCCTGGACGCCAGCGACCACGAAGCCGTGATCGCCTTCTGCCGCGACCGAGATATCGACTTCGTGATCATCGGCCCGGAACAGCCGCTCGTCGAAGGGTTGGCGGATGCGCTGGCCGCCGCATCGATCAAGGTCTTCGGCCCCTCGGCCGCAGCCGCACAGCTCGAGGGCTCAAAAGGCTTCACCAAGGATTTCTGCGCCGAATTCAACATCCCGACTGCCGCCTACGCACGGTTCAGCGAGCCCTCGCCGGCGCACGCGTACGTCGAGGATCAACCACTGCCCGTGGTGATCAAGGCGGACGGTCTCGCAGCTGGCAAAGGCGTCATCATTGCTGAAACGCGCGAAGAGGCACGAGACGCGATCGACCAGTGCTTCGAGGGCGCTTTCGGT
>JBCAXC010000559.1:0-839 GCA_038534255.1 Pseudomonadota bacterium | reverse complement strand
CAGTCCGGTTTGATCTCGCTGCCAATAGGCGGTCTTGAAATCAAGCGGAACATCGTCGCGCTTCGTTACAAACATCAGCCACCGCGCCCCGAAGTCGAGACGCTTGTGAAAGAAATGGCTCGCCGTTAGGAGCGCTTTCCGCGGTGATAGATAGCAAACGACTGAATAGTTGGGCGCGATGAACGCGCAACGGAAAGGAGCCAAACGATGCGATCACGACTGAGCCTGCTCACAGCCCTCGTGGGTGCGGTCCTCATGTCCGCCGGGTGTGTGACCCCGGCACCAGCGCCGGAGTCGTCGATCGAGGACGACGTCGTGTCATTCGAACCGATCGACGCCGTCGTCTCAACGCTCAACGAGACCTACGGTTCGGACGAAGTGCTCGTCGTGCTCGACATCGATAACACGATCCTCACGAGCAGCGTCGATCTGGGTGGCGACTTTTGGTACCAGTGGCAGCGCGGCCGACTCGATGTCCAGCCCGAGCCCGATCAGAAAGTGGACTGCCTGTTCGAGGACGCCATCGGATTGCTCTACGAGCTCGGCCCGATGCAGATCACCGAAGCGTCGTTGCCCGACAAGATCCGATCCTGGCAGGATGGTGGTAACACCGTGTTTGCACTCACCTCACGCTCGCCGAAATACCGGTCTGCAACTGAACGCGAGTTGACCCGTGCCGGTGTCGACCTGTCGCGCGCAGCGCTGTCGCCTGAAGGTGGCGATGTGCCCGTTTTTCGCGACATCGCTGATCGGGAATGGAGCTACATGCAAGGCGTTATGATGACGACAGGCATGAACAAGGGAACGATGCTCCGGATGTTGCTTGACCGGACGGGCCG
>JBCAXC010000558.1:0-904 GCA_038534255.1 Pseudomonadota bacterium | reverse complement strand
CGAGGGCGCGCGCGACGTCCTGTTGCGTCTGATGCGTGACAGCGATGTCGTGCTGCAGAATTTTCGCCCCGGCGTCGTCGAGCGACTTGGCATCGGTTACGAAGCGGCACGGGGTGAAAACCCCAAAATCATCTACGCGTCCATCTCCGGATTCGGCACGACGGGGCCCTATGCCCACAAACCGGTGTTTGACCCGCTGATTCAGTCGCTCTCCGGTCTGACAACAGTCCAGGCGGGTTCGGATGAGGCCCGTCCGACCCTCGTGCGCACCATCGTACCCGACAAGCTCACAGGCTTCACGGTGGCACAGGCGATCAGCGCAGCTCTGTTCCATCGCGAGCGTACCGGCGACGGCCAGCACATCGAGCTGTCGATGCTCGACACCGTAATCCATTTTCTCTGGTCGTCCGACATGGGCGGGCACACGTTCATCGGTGACGAGCAGGAGGCCGAGCGCGCCCAGAGCTTCATCGATCTGATCTACGAAACGGACGATGGATTTATTTCCGTCGCCGCTTTCCGCCGCGTCGACTGGGAGAAGCTTGCCGATGCCTGCGAGCGCCCGGAGTGGAAGGACGATCCACGTTTCCTCACATCGCCCGGTCTGGAGGAACACAAGGACGCGCGCCTCGAGATGACGCAACAGGCTTTGCGGGGCCGCACAACAGCGGACTGGATCGCACGCTTCGACGCATACGATGTCCCCCACGCCCCCGTTCTCACCCGCCGCGACATGATCCGTCATCCGCAGGTCGCGGCAAACGGCATCGTCGTCGAGAATGTGCACCCGGAGGCCGGACCGTTGCGTCAGACCCGCCCGCCCGCGCGTTTCAGCGCCACGCCGACGACATACCGTCACGGCGCCCCGCGTCTCGGCGCCGACACTGCAGACGTGCTGTCTGAG
>JBCAXC010000557.1:0-971 GCA_038534255.1 Pseudomonadota bacterium | reverse complement strand
CGGGGCAGTTCCTCGCCGCGCGACCCGATCTGATCGGTGCTGACCTTGCCGGGGATCTGAAGTCACTCCAGGACCGACTGCCTCCTTTCCCGCAATCTGTCGCGGAGGCTGCGTTGGCGCAGGAGCTTGGCGCACCTGCCGAGACGCTCTTCTCTCACATCAGTCCGGCGGTTGCGGCCGCATCCATCGCGCAGGTCCACAAGGCGTCGATGGAGCACAACGGCGCCAAGCGGGACGTCGCGGTCAAAATACTGCGTCCGGGCGTTGAGCGTCGGTTCCGCAGAGATCTGGAGAGTTTTTATTTTGCGGCCCGGCAGATCGAGCGGTTCTATCCGCCTGCGCGTCGGCTCAAACCCACTTCGGTCGTCGATACGATTGCGGCCTCCACCGAGCTGGAAATGGACCTCCGCATGGAGGCGGCTGCGATTTCCGAGATGGCGGCGAACACGCGCGAGGATGAGAACTTTCGGTTGCCAGAGATTGTCTGGCACCGAACGGCGAAGCGCGTGCTCACGATCGAGTGGATCGATGGCATTGCGGTGAACGACCGCGAGGGCCTTGAAGCTGCGGGCCACGATCTTTCGGCGCTCGGTACGGAGATTATTCGCACGTTCCTTCGCCATGCCATGCGCGACGGGTTTTTTCATGCCGACATGCATCAAGGGAACATCCTGATCGATCGCAGCGGGCAGATCGTGCTGATCGATTTCGGCATTATGGGGCGGCTGACCGGCCGTGAGCAGCGTTACCTTGCCGAGATCCTCTACGGCTTCATCCGCCAGGATTATCAGCGCGCGGCGGAGATGCATTTCTGGGCTGGGTATGTCCCTGAGCACCACTCTGTCGAGGTGTTCGCGCAGGCGCTGCGCGCGATCGGTGAGCCGATCATGGATCGCCCGGCGGAGGAAATCTCCATGGGGCATCTGCTCGGTCAGCTTCTCGCATACACCGAAGTGTTCGACATGGAGACG
>JBCAXC010000556.1:0-1047 GCA_038534255.1 Pseudomonadota bacterium | reverse complement strand
TCTCATCCACAGTGAACATCAAGTCAACGTGGCCCGTTTTTCCGGCCCTCAGTGCATTCATCGGATACATCGGCGCCATCCGAAACAACGGCAAGTAATCCTCATTGCCGTCCCGCTCATTGCTGAGCCGGCCCACCGCCAAGGCGTGTGGCGTGGCCGCGTCACTCTCCCCGCGCGACTCGTAGATTCGGACCAGCAAGCTGTGAGCGGGCGCGACGAGCGCCGAATCATCAAGCGCAATGGCCTCGAGCGATAAGGTCTCCGCGCTGTCAATTCGGCCCTGGATCAGGCGCAGCTTTCCGAGTTGCATCGCCGCTTCGGCGCGCAACCCCGAAGACGCATCATTCGCCGCAAGTACCTCTCGTGCTTTCTCCAGCATGCCTGCGTCAGTGTCAGCCCGATGGGTCTCTACCAGCCCGACGCCGCCTCTGAGGAGCACACGTGCGTGGGCGACGCTGCTGGCGCCGTTCACCGATTCGGAAAGGCGCGCCGCTTCCTCGTAGTGCCGCCTGGCCAGACCCGATGTATCCGCGGCATCACCGAGACCAAGCGTCACCGTCACCATGTCCGAAGACGTCTCACCAAACGCATTGCCGTAGCGCTCACGCGCCACCTCTAGTGCCTGGTATGCATCCCGCCACTGTCCTTTGCGAAACAGCGCGCGGCCATAGTGGTAGGACAACAAGGCGACAGTCTCATGGTCGTCTTCGTAGAGTGCCTCGGCGCGTTCAAGTGCCGTCTCTACGGGCGCTATCGCGGCATCGTAATCACCGCTGCGTGTTGCCTGCTCATAGGCCGCATAACGCTCGAGAATTTCGGCGTCTTCTGCCTGCGCAGCGATGGCACACAAGAACAAGAGAAGCGCCACGCTCGCCGGCGATAGCCGCCGCCAAGCCGATACCAGATTCATCATGTGTGTCTGCAGTCCTTGCGTGTTGCGAATTCGATGAAGTGAGACGTAACCCTATCAAATCGATCAAGGTGTACCGAGGCATTCTCCCGTCGCCGCCCGCGCGGGAAAAACCGCATTCAGAACGGCGGTCAAGC
>JBCAXC010000555.1:0-1206 GCA_038534255.1 Pseudomonadota bacterium | reverse complement strand
GGTCAGGCCTTCTGGTTTGGGCTCGCGGTTATTCCGCTCTCACTTCGCAAGATCGTCGTGCGGGGGCACGATATCAAGCTCGGGCTTGGTGGCATTCGCGAGATCGAGTTTTTTGTTCAGACGCAGCAGTTGATTGCGGGAGGTCGGCAACCGGAACTGCGTGATCCACGCACACTTTGCGCGCTCGATCGGCTGGTGGAGCGGGACTGGATCACTGGTGGCGTCCGTGATGATCTCGCCGATTGCTACAGGACGTTGCGTGGGATCGAGCATCGGATCCAAATGGTGCTGGATGCGCAGACGCATGTCGTGCCGAAAGACGAAGAGGCGTTCGTCAGTCTTGCGCGGTTCTGCGGCTTTAGGACGGCGGCCGCATTCGAAGACCATGTGCGCCAGACGCTTTTGCGCGTGCGAAAGCACTATGCAGCGTTGTTCGAGGATGTAGACGGGTTGGCGGATGCATCCGGCAATCTCGTTTTTGCGGGTGAAGCCGATGATCCAGAAACGTTGGAGACGTTGGCGCGGCTCGGGTTCCAGTCACCGAAGACGGTGCTGGCGACAGTGCGTGGCTGGCATCACGGGCGCAATCGCGCGACGGAGAGTGAGCGCGCACGTGAAAGCCTGACGGAGTTTCAGCCGACACTCATCGAAGCGATGGCGAAGACCGGCAATCCTGACGAGGCGCTTATCGCTTTTGATCGCTTTCTCGGTGACCTACCGGCTGGCGTGCAGCTCTTTTCTCTCCTGCGAAACAATCCGAACCTGCTGCGGCTGCTGGCTGACATCATGGGGAGCGCGCCGCGGCTCGCGCGGGTGATAAGTCGTCGCGCACGCACATTCGAGGCAATCCTCGATCCTGGTTTTTTCGGTCATCTGCCGGACAGCGAGACGCTCGACACACTCGTAGATGCGGCGCTTGAGGGGGCGGAAGATCACGCCGCCCGGCTTGATGCGGTGCGGGTGTTTGCGGCGGAGTTTCAACTGCTCATCGGCGTCCGACTGCTCGCCGGGACGATCAATGCGCGTGAGGCGGGAGAGATTTATTCCCTGCTGGCCGATGCGTTGATCCAGCGCATGCTCGCCTCTGTCCAGGATGATCTCGCAATCCGCCACGGGCGGTTCGAGACCGGGCAGGTAGCAGTCTTTGGGATGGGCAAGCTCGGCGGGAGGGAAATGACGGCGTCGTCCGATGTCGATCTTATCCTT
>JBCAXC010000554.1:0-1271 GCA_038534255.1 Pseudomonadota bacterium | reverse complement strand
GGATGGCGAGCGCCCCTTGATGGCCGCGCAGTACTTTGCACGGCTAACGCAGCGGCTTGTTACTGCGTTGGCCTCTCCAACAGCCGAAGGGGCGCTCTATGAGGTCGATATGCGGTTGCGGCCGTCCGGCAACGCCGGGCCGATCGCGACGCGACTCTCAGCGTTTGAAAGCTACCAGGCGCGCGATGCGTGGACGTGGGAGCATATGGCACTGTTGCGGTCTCGCGCGGTGGCGGGGGATGACGTGCTTTGCCGAGCTGCCGAGACGGTCCGGCTTTCCGTGCTGACCCAGCCGCGGGAGCGGAGCAAGCTGGTGCGCGACGTCCGTGAGATGCGCGATCTCATGGTGGCGGAACGCGCAGCGATCTCGCCGTGGGATCTGAAACTTGCGCGGGGCGGCCTTGTCGACATCGAGTTTGTCGTACAGTTCCTGCAGCTTGTGCATGGGCACGACCATCCCGCATGCCTGGCGCGCAGCACCCGCGATGGCATTTCGGCGCTCGGGGCCATCGGCGCTCTTGAGCAGGACGAGGCCGACATGCTGGCGCGACATCTCGAACTGCTCGAGACGCTGACTCAGCTGATCCGGCTGTGTGCCGGTGAGACTTTTGATCCAGCCTCTGCGCCGCAAGGCCTTCGCCAGCGTATTGCGGAAGCGGTTGATTCTCCTGACTTTTCTCATGTCGAAGCGCGGCTGCGCGATGCGCAGGCCGATGTGCTGGCGCTGTTTGAGAAAAAAGTTGCGATCTGACCGACGGGTCTGACGGTGCCGTCTCGTTGAGAGGTCATGGGGCGCAAAACTTCGCGCCCGTGAGATGAACCAGGAGAGACTGATGAAACTTTTTGGAAAAGTCGCAATCGTTGCAGCTGGCCTTGGCGTCCTTGGCACCGGCATCGCATTCGGTCCAGCGGTCGCGGCCCAGGGCGGCTGGGGCAAAATGGCTGGTCATGGCGGCAAGGGCTTTCATCGCATGATCAAGCGCTTTGACGCGGACAACAATGGCGAGCTGACGCTGCAGGAACTCGAGAACGGACGGTCTGAACGGTTCAAGAAGGCCGATACGAATGGCGACGGTGTCGTGACGGCTGACGAGCTGAAGGCGCGCATCATGCAGCGGATGGAGCGTCGTGCGGATCGACGTGTGAAGCGGATGATCCGCCGCCTTGATGAGGATCGCAACGGGCAGGTTACAGAGGCGGAATACCTGAGCCGCGCGAAGGAGCGCTTCACGTGGGCCGATCTCAACGATGACGGCAAGCTCTCCGGTGAC
>JBCAXC010000553.1:0-1399 GCA_038534255.1 Pseudomonadota bacterium | reverse complement strand
CCGTTGATGTCGCGCGCCTGGGCACCGCGCTGCGTTGGGAGCGCTCCCGCAACGGTGAAAATTTCCCGCACCTCTATCGCGCCCTGCAACGCGACGACGTTCTTGCAATCCAAGGCATCGAGATTGGTGACGACGGGCGGCATCGCCTTGCCGACGCGCGAGGCGACTCTTGCGAGGAGACGATCGGGTGATCAGCCGGATTTTTGACGCCGCGCGGGTCGGACTTCTGGCGCTCGATCCGGAGAAGGCACACGATCTATCGCTGCGGGCGCTTGAGAGTGGCGTCCATCCGCGCGCATCGGCGGCGCGCCATCGTCGCTTGCGGCAAGTGATCTGCGGGCTGGATCTGCCCAATCCGCTCGGCATCGCGGCTGGATATGACAAGGATGCGCGGGTGCCGGATCCGATGCTCGCGATGGGAATGGGATTTACCGAGGTCGGCACGGTCACGCCGTTGCCGCAGCAAGGGAACCCGCAACCGCGGGTCTTTCGGTTGCCGCAAGCGGGCGCGGTCATCAATCGCCTCGGGTTCAACAACGCAGGGCATATTGCAGCGCGCTCCCGGCTGGAGGCACGGCGACGGAGGGGTGCCGGTGGTGTCGTTGGGGTCAACATCGGGGCAAACAAGGACAGTGCCGATCGCGCGGGCGACTATGTGCAAGGTGTCGGGACGTTTGCGGCGCTTGCGTCGTATTTCACGGTCAACGTTTCGTCGCCGAACACGCCCGGTCTGCGCGATCTTCAGGCGCCGAAAGAGTTGGCGGACCTTCTCGGTGGGGTGATGCGCGCGCGCGCGGCGCATTGCCCGGACACACCTGTCTTCGTGAAGCTGGCACCGGATGTTGCCGCAGAGGATTTACCGGACATTGTGGATGTCATTCAGGCTTCTGGCGCGGAGGGTATCTGCGTATCGAACACAACGCTCGCCCGCGATGACGTGCGCGGTCAACGCCATGCCGAGGAAGCCGGGGGGCTTTCAGGTGCACCGCTGTTCGCCATGTCGACCGCGATGCTGGCGCGGGTGGCGATGTTGACGGGCGGTGCAGTGCCGCTGATCGGGGTTGGCGGGGTTCATGATGCGGCGACGGCCCAGGCCAAGATCGAAGCGGGCGCTTCGCTAGTGCAACTCTACACCGGGTTGATCTACGGCGGCGCGACACTCATTCCCGATACGCTCGACGGGTTGAACGCGACGCTCGTCGCCCGCGCGCTCACCCTCGGCGCCTACTATCCGCGCCTGCTCCGTCACTTCCAACCGACGCAACAGATCGTGCGGCGCTAACAGCTGGGCACTGCATCACCCGGCTGCCACCCCTCCCAATCACCCGCACGCGAACCGACAAGATCGCTAATCGATGTGAGGTCGCGGGCGACGAGCGTCGCGTTCAACCCGTCGAGC
>JBCAXC010000552.1:0-1422 GCA_038534255.1 Pseudomonadota bacterium | reverse complement strand
GCGCGCGCGTTCCGTCCTCCGCGCGCTTGATAAGCGCGACCTGACCGGGAACGCGCGCGCCGTCCTTCGCAAGACTGGAGAGGCCGAGAATGTAATTTTCTCCCTCCAGCGGCTTTTCGAGTGGCATGCGCCAGAGGCCCGTGTCCGACGCTGTTGCCCGCGCAATCTCCTGGCCATTGGCCGTCGCGATGACTGTGCTGCCGCGCGCCGCGGTTCCACTCAAGATTTGCGGTGCGTCCGTGCGCAGGTTGAGTGCGACGAACCGGGCGGGCTGCGGCGCGGGTGCGTCAGCGGCTTTGCCCGGGGTCTCCACGCCTGTCGGCTTTGGGGCAGCCTCGCTGTCGGTCTGTTGCTGGGTAGCCCCCGCGTCGGCGGCTCCCGCGTTCTCGGCTGCGTCAACGTTGGTATCGCTGGCCGCGACGTCGTCCGCTTTGGTGGTTGCAGGCATCTGAGAGCTCACGGCAACGACCGCCGCGTTCGGAGCCGGTGCCTCGCCGGTTTGCGCTTCGCGGTCACCCTGCGTCAGATGCATCACGCCGGTTGCGGCGACGAATGCAGCGACCACTGCTCCAAAGGCTTTCGCCGTGCGCTTTCCGTTCATCGCTGCTTACTCACTTACCATCGCAGTTTGCCGTTCGAAGATCGGCCAATCCGCTCGTGAGGGACGTTGTTGTGCCGCCCGCGCTTGCGGGTTTGCGGGCACCGCCCCATTTCTGCCGCTACGGGTCGAAACCTTAACACGGCCAAGCGCGACGAGCATTGGTCGACCGTGAAACGCCCTGTTACGCAAGATTAACGCAAGCACGCGACAACCCAGCTTCGGGATTTTGATGATCGTTAACGGACAAAGCATGGTAGCCACGCAGGGTAGCAACGAGTCGATCCGGCGGGTCTGCGTCTATTGCGGCTCCGGGAGCGGCGTGAACCCGGCGTTTGCCGACGCGGCCCGTACGCTCGGGCGCGCCATGGCCGACGCCGACATCGGGCTCGTTTACGGTGGTGGTAGCCTTGGACTGATGGGTGAGACGGCGCGCGCCGTCCTCGCGCACGGCGGGGAAGTGACCGGCATCATTCCGGAGTTCCTCAGTGATCGCGAGAAGATGCTCGAGGACGTGCAGGAGCTGATCGTCACGCAGGACATGCACGAGCGCAAACGCCTGATGTTCGAGCGCTCCGACGCGATCGTTGCGCTGCCGGGCGGGATCGGGACGCTTGAGGAACTCGTGGAACAGCTGACCTGGTCGCAGCTTGGTCAGCACGTCAAACCGATCTGTCTTGCGAACATTGACGGGTTTTGGCAGCCACTACTTGGGCTTCTGGATCACATGCGTGGTGAGACGTTCATCCGCGAAGGGCTGGAGGTCGACTTTCTCGTTGCCGAGACTGCGGATGAAATTGTGCCGAAGCTTCTCGGCGCGGCGG
>JBCAXC010000551.1:0-1424 GCA_038534255.1 Pseudomonadota bacterium | reverse complement strand
ATTGTCATCCGCAAGTCGCTTCCGTGGGGCTGACCGAGACAGCCGCAAAAGATGCCGGTCACACGTTGAAAGTTGGGCGGTTTCCATTCATCGGCAACGGCAAGGCGATTGCGCTTGGAGAACCTGAGGGGCTCGTCAAAACGATTTTCGATGCAGAGACGGGGCAGCTGCTCGGCGCGCATATGGTTGGCGCCGAAGTCACCGAACTGATCCAGGGGTTCGTGATCGCCATGCAACTCGAGACGACGGAAGAAGATCTGATGCACGCCGTCTTCCCGCATCCGACGTTGTCAGAGATGATGCACGAAAGTGTGCTCGACGCGTATGATCGTGTGATCCACACATGATCCCGACGTGCGTGTGGCGCAGGGGGAGCCTTGCAGGCGACGGTCTGGACAGACGTTGCGCAAAAAACCATATCTGACGCATGGCAACACTCATTGATACGCGCCAGAGCGACAGGCCTTCAGCGCCTACCGCGCCGAGGCATCCTGAGAAGGCGCACCGCGCGGAAACCCCGGCACTTGCGAAGCCCGGCTGGATTCGCGTGAAGGCGCCAGGCTCCGCGAAGTACAACGCGACGCGAGACATCGTGAAGGCGCATGGGCTCGCGACCGTGTGCGAAGAAGCGGGTTGCCCGAACATCGGCGAATGCTGGGAGAAAAAGCACGCGACGATGATGATCATGGGCGAGATTTGCACCCGCGCCTGCGCGTTTTGCAACGTACGCACCGGATTGCCGGACCCTCTCGACGCCAGTGAGCCGGAGCGCGTTGCACAGGCCGTCTCGACGCTGGGGCTTGCGCACGTGGTGATCACGTCCGTCGATCGAGACGATCTCGACGACGGCGGGGCGCAGCACTTTGCGGACGTGATCACCGCCATTCGAGATGCTTCGCCCGGAACGACCGTGGAAATCCTGACGCCGGATTTTCTGCGGAAGCCCGGCGCGCTTGAGATCGTCGTTGCGGCGCGCCCGGATGTGTTCAACCACAACCTTGAGACGGTGCCGTCGCACTATCTCGAGATCCGACCGGGCGCGCGATACTTTCACTCCCTGCGTATTCTGCAAGCCGTGAAGGAGATCGACCCCTCGATCTTCACGAAGTCCGGGATCATGGTCGGCTTCGGCGAAACGCGGAACGAAGTGCTGCAGGTGATGGATGATCTGCGGGTTGCCGACGTCGACTTTCTGACAATCGGGCAGTACCTGCAGCCAACGCGTCGCCATGCCGAGTTGAAAGAGTATGTGACGCCGGATGCCTTCAAGGCCTACGAAACGGTGGCGTATTCCAAGGGGTTTCTCATGGTGTCGGCAAGCCCGTTGACACGCTCTTCGTATCACGCGGATGCGGACTTTGCGCGGCTGCGTGCGGCTCGCGTAGCGGCCTGAGGCACTGGCTTTTCACTTCGATGCCCAAGTT
>JBCAXC010000550.1:0-1459 GCA_038534255.1 Pseudomonadota bacterium | reverse complement strand
TCTCGTCGTGCGCATTGAGATAGGCGCGGGCGCCCTCGCCGGTCAGGGCTTCGAGGCGACGCACGCCGGAGGCAACTGCGCTCTCGCCCACGAGTTTGACGAGGCCGATATCGCCCGTGCGGGTGACATGCGTTCCGCCGCACAGCTCGACGGAATAGGCCTCGCCGGTTTTTTCTCCTTCAAGCGCCTGCCCCATCGCGACGACACGGACTTCCTCGCCGTATTTTTCTCCGAACAGCGCCATCGCACCGGTCTCGCGCGCGTCCTCAATCGACATCAGGCGGGTGGTGACCGAGGCGTTCTGCAGAATGATCGCGTTCGCCATACGCTCGACGGTGGCCAGTTCGTCGCGGTCCATGGGTTTTGGATGCGCGAAATCAAAGCGCAGGCGATCTGGCGAGACAAGCGAGCCTTTCTGCGTGACATGCGTGCCGAGCACCTCACGCAGTGCTTCATGCACGAGATGGGTCGCGGAGTGGTTCGCCCGCGTCGCCGTTCGTGCAGCATGATCAACGTGCAGCTCGACCGGATCGGAAATGGCGACCTTACCCTTCTCGACCTTGCCGAAGTGGACGAAAAGATCGCCCAGCTTTTTCTGGGTGTCACTCACGCAGAAGATAAAGCTGTCCGTGCGGATTTCCCCGATATCGCCGACCTGACCGCCACTTTCGCCGTAGAACGGTGTCTGGTTGACGATCAGCGCGGCTTCGTCACCTGTCTTGAGCGTTGTGACGGGTTTGCCGTCCCTGACCAGCGCGCGCACTTCGCCTTCGGCCTGTTCGGTCTCATAGCCCAGGAATTCGGTCGCGCCTTCGCTGTCGCGGATCTCGAACCAGATTTCCTCCGTCGCGGCATCGCCGGAACCTTTCCACGCGGCGCGGGCTTCGGCTTTCTGACGTTCCATCGCGGCGTCGAAGGCGCCCGTGTCGACGGTCATGTCGCGGCTGCGCAGCGCATCTTCTGTCAGGTCGAGCGGGAAGCCGTAGGTGTCGTAGAGTTTGAACGCGACTTCGCCGTCGAGTTCGTCACCGGAGGACAAATCCGACGTGGCATCGTCGAGGAGCGAGAGACCGCGCGCCAGCGTCTTGCGAAACTTTGTCTCCTCCAGCTTCAGCGTCTCGTGGATCAGCGCTTCGGCGCGCACCAGCTCGGGATAGCTCCCGCCCATCTCGTTCACCAGCGTCGGCAGGAGCTTGTAGACAAGCGGCTCGCGCGCGCCAAGCAGATGGGCATGACGCATGGCGCGGCGCATGATCCGGCGCAGCACGTAACCGCGCCCCTCGTTGGAAGGCAGGACACCGTCGGAAATCAGGAACGACGATGCGCGCAGGTGGTCGGCGATGACGCGGTGGCTCGCGGCCTGATCGCCCTCGGCCTTGACGCCGGTTTCCTCCACCGAGGCCCCGATCAGCGCCTTGAAGAGATCGGTCTCGTAGTTGTCGTGCGTGCCCTGAAGAAC
>JBCAXC010000549.1:0-1502 GCA_038534255.1 Pseudomonadota bacterium | reverse complement strand
GGTGCCGCCCGGAACATCGAGGAAGGTGGCTCACTCACCATCATCGCGACAGCTCTGATCGATACCGGCTCCAAGATGGATGAGGTGATTTTTGAGGAATTCAAGGGCACCGGCAACTCGGAGATCGTGCTCGATCGCAAGGTCGCCGACAAACGCGTGTTCCCGGCGATCGACATCGCCAAGTCCGGCACGCGTAAGGAAGAGCTGCTCGTCGACGAGGAAAAACTGAAGAAGATGTTTATCCTGCGCCGCATCCTCAATCCGATGGGTCCAATGGAAGCCATCGAGTTCCTGATGGACAAGCTCCGGCAGACAAAATCGAACGACGAGTTCTTCGATTCAATGAACACGTAACGCAGATCGAGGGCGCGCGGGTCAGCTGCCGACCAGTTCGGCCAGCCCCGAGCGTGCTCCCCGCAGAAGGTCTTCCAGAGCTTCCGGTTCGCTGACCGGCAATGAACATTGACCGGCCGTACAGACAAACGCAGCGGTTCCCTCGGCGGACTTGCCCGCCAGCGGATGCGACGCCGGCACGGCTGTTGTATCTGCTATACGAAGCGTCAGCATACCCGGCAACGAGATCGCATCGACAACCGTGTCGAACGTGCTGGCGTCGTCTCCCACGATCGCCAGAAGCTGCGGATGCTGCAGCTCGATGAGACCGGTCGCCATCCCGGTATGCCCGATCGGATTGCGGGTCACATCGTCCGCGAACGCCTGCGCAATCGCTTCTGCCCGATCGCGATAGGCCGTCTTCCCTGTCAGCTGAAAAAGCATCGACAGGTTCGTCATCATCACTGCGTTGGCATTCGGCACGGCATCATCATGCGCGGCGCGCGTGCGGACGATCAGCGCGTCGGCATCATCGGCAGTGGTCGCGTAACCGCCGCTCTCCAGCCAGTAGTGCGCATCAAGCGTTGTCTGCCAGGCTTCCGACTGCGCGAGAAACGCGTTTTCGCCGGTCACTTGATGAAGCTCGAGCGCCGCCCAGATCATATTCGCGTAGTCGCTCGACATCCCGGGGATGCCGGATCGATGCATCCGCCACGCATGCTCGAGGCGCCCGTCCGCCGTCATCTTGGTCGAGACAAAGTCGAACGCGCGTCGCGCCATCTCCAGCCAGTCCGCACGGTTGAAACTTTGGGAAGCACGGGCCAGCGCGACGATCATCAGACCGTTCCAGTCTGCCAGCACCTTGTCGTCAATTGCCGGTCGGGTGCGTGAATTGCGACGCCGCCAGAGCGTCTCTCGCATCTGCGCCAGTCGCGCTTTCTCATCTCCGGTGAGCGGACGAGTTTCTGCCAGGCGATTGAGAATGGTCTTCCCTTCCCAGTTGCCCTCCGTCGTCACGTCATAAATTTCACAGAATAGATCCGCGTCCCGTGCAGAAAGCACCTCGCGAATCTCGCCCTCGCTCCAGACGTAAAACAGACCTTCCTCACCCTCGGTATCGGCATCAAGCGATGACGCGAACCCGCCCCCCTCAAGCGTCATCTCACGGG
>JBCAXC010000548.1:0-1502 GCA_038534255.1 Pseudomonadota bacterium | reverse complement strand
GGCGACGGTGCGCCGGGAGCGCGCGGCGCTGGTCGCCACAAGTGCAAGGTGATGAACTGCCAGATCCCACCGCGCACGAAGTGCAACAAGGCCGCGGGCGAGAGACATTACGAGCAGAGCAGGCATTTCGACCTCCATATCCAGTTGTTGCTGGCATTAGCGGTCATCTCGACGCATAATGGAAACGAATGTTTTTTATCGCATCGATAGGCAATCGTTATGCTTCAGAGTGTGCAACGCGACATCGACATTGCCCTTCTGCGCACCTTTCTCGCCGTCTGCGAGACTGGCGGCATGACACAGGCCGCGCGTCACCTGAACCTGACACAGGCCGCAGTCAGTCAACAGATCAAGCGGCTGGAGCAACTCCTCGACATCGCACTTTTCGACCGCGCGCAACGCCAGATTCGCGTCACCGCAAAGGGCGAGCGCTTGATGGCCTATGCCCGCAAGATGCTGGCGCTGAACCACGAAGTCTGGAGCGGCATGACGGCACCGGCGTTCGAGGGAGAGATTAATCTCGGCGTCCCGCATGATCTTGTCGCGACGTTCATGTCGCCGATCCTGCGCGAGTTCGCGCGCCGGTGGCCCCGCGTCAGCCTCATCCTTCACGCGAAAACGACGCCGAACCTGCTCTCAAACCTGCGCGATGGCGAGATCGATATCACGCTGACGACGGAACCGCGGCGCGCTGGAGAGACACTGCTCGTCGATCCGCTGGTCTGGGGCAGTGCGCCGGATGGAGAAGCCTGGCGCGAGGAGCCACTACCGCTCGCGCTGGGCGCCGAGACGTGCGCGTTCCGGCAAACTGCGCTTGAGGCTCTGCAACATGCCGGTCGGGACTGGCGGCTGTCATGTCATGTCGGGACGCTCGACCCGGCCATCGCGATGATCGAAGCGGATCTTGCGGTCGGTGCGTTCATGCGGTGCGCTCTGCCGCCGTCACTTGAGGCAGTCGCGCCGGACCGCGGCTTGCCGGCGTTGCCGGACTATTATCTCAACATGCACATCGCGCCGCTCGCAGCCGCGGAGCCGGGAACTTTCACCGTGATCGAATCGCTGGCTGAGGTCGTGCGCAACGGGATTGCGCCGTCATTGCAGCGCGCCGCCGCCTGATCGCGATGACGAGCAAGGCTGACGAGGCATCTGGAGAGCCGCCGCGTGCTCCGTCATGGACTGAAACTGCCACGCCGCAGGATGCGTTCCTGCAAGGCTTGCGCGCAACGCCGCTCACGCCTGGAATTATTCTCTTCTGCGCGATGATTGGCTTCGGCGCCTTTGCACGTGATGCCGGTTTCTCGCTTGCCCAGTCACTCTTTATCACGGCCACGATCTTCCAGTTGCCAGGCCAGGTCGCGCTGGTCGATCAAACGGGCCGGGGCGCCGCCGCGCTCGCCGTCGCGTTCGCCGTTCTCCTCACCGCCATCCGCTTGCTGCCGATGACCGTCGTCCTGATGCCCTATCTGCGCGGTGCGCCGCTGCCCCGTGTCGCCGAGTATGCT
>JBCAXC010000547.1:0-1515 GCA_038534255.1 Pseudomonadota bacterium | reverse complement strand
GCGCATGTTTGAGGTCGTCGAGCTTCATGTGCGCATCCCTACCTTGACTCTCGCCCACATGTCCATCTAGAAAATATACGATTAAAAAATATACGGACTATTGCCATGAGGATTCTTCACACCGCCGACCTCCATCTCGGGCGTCAGTTCAACGGGATTCCTCTCGATGCCGATCACGCAGCAATACTCGACCAGATCGTTTCGGCGATCACCTCCCGCGACGTTGACGTTCTTGTAATTGCAGGAGATATTTTTGACCGGGCTGCCCCGCCGACGTCAGCCGTGCGTCAGTTCAATGGGTTCTTGGCGCGCGTTGCCTCGGAGACCGACGCGGCCGTGGTGATGATCGCCGGCAATCACGACTCTGGTGATCGAATCGCATCCATGGCGATCATGACAGACACACGACGCGCTTTAATACGTGGGGCTATAAGTGCGGACGAGAAGCCGCTGTTCCTCACGGACGCCCACGGACGTGTGGCGTTCACAGGGTTGCCCTTCGCCTACGAGTATGCCGCCCGTGAATGCTTTTCCGACGAAGCTCTCCACACTCCCGAGGACGTTCTCGCGGCTCAGGTGGCTTGCGGTCGGCGTAACATTCCCGATGGCACGCGTTGGGTCGTCGTTTCGCATGCTTTTGTAGCCGGAGCATCGAGCAGCGAAAGTGAACGACCTCTCACTAGGGTCGGCGGCATCGAGACCGTCAGTTCGGCCGTGTTCGAGGGTGCCCACTATGTGGCTCTTGGCCATCTGCACCGGCCGCAATCGGTTGGTGCCTCTCATATCCGGTACTCGGGATCGCCATTAGCTTTCGGGTTTGATGAATCTGACTGCCAGAAGTCGATGAGCCTCGTCGAGATCGATGCGGTCGGGCAAGCGACGATTGAGAACATTCCTTTCGAACCCGTTCGTCGGGTGCGCGTCTTGAAGGGACGTCACGCAGAACTTCTCCTCGCAGACCGATCTGACGATTTTATCAAAGCTGTTCTTACCGATGATGCGCCTGTGATCGATGGAATGAAGCGCATCCGCGACGTGTTCCCGAACGCCTGTGAACTTGTCTACGATCGGGATGAAAAGGCGCCAGAAGTAAAGTCCCTAGCGGGACGTGCCTTAGCGGTCGCGAACCCAGTCGAAGTCATTGGCGACTTCCTCGAACACGTGCGGGACGAAGGGTTCTCAGAGAACGAACTGGAGGTCGTAGCGTCGGCACTCGGTCGTCTGCGTGAGACGGAGGATGTCCAATGAGACCGGTTCGGCTAACACTTCAGGCGTTCGGTCCTTATCCAGGTCGGGTGGTTATCGACTTTCGGGATGCCGTCGAGGCGGGTCTTTTCGGCATCTACGGACAAACAGGATCAGGTAAATCGACCATCTTCAGCGCGATGACCTTTGCGCTCTTTGGAGAAGCGGCGAAGGCAGAGCAAGACGCTCCTTCGTTGCGCTCGGATCACGCCGATCCGGATGTAGTGACCGAGGCGGAGTTCGTGTTCGACATTGGTGAGCGGCGATATG
>JBCAXC010000546.1:0-1534 GCA_038534255.1 Pseudomonadota bacterium | reverse complement strand
TGCCGGCCACCATTCGACTGAGTTCGTCATCAGCGCGATGACGTCTTTTTTCACTTCTTCGAAGTCGAGGCTCTTGAACGCTTCGGCGTAGTTGAACGTCTCGCCGTGTGGGTCGGTCTCCGGTGTGTTCTGGTGCAGCACGCGGAGATTAAGCTGGTTCGGCCACCAAAGCTGATTGGACATGCCCCAGACGCGGGCGCTCAGGTCAACGTCATGCATCACCGGGCACTGGGCGCCGGGCTCGTTGGACATATCGTTCATGGGGGTTCCTTCCCGTGATGAGCGCAGCCGGTGACGCTGTCGGTCACATGGCGGGATGGTCTCACCCCAAGCGGCGCGGCATGTGAAGTTGTTGCGGACTTCGTGGCGTCCCCCGACGGGGACGCCTGATCTGACATCACCAGCGCTATCAACTTCAATTCATCAGCGCCAATTGCATTTATTGATCGTTTTGATAATTAATTCTGATGGCTCAGCTGACACTCCGACAACTCCGCTATTTCGATGCGCTGGCGCGCGCAGAGCACTTTGGGAAAGCTGCAGAAGCCTGTGCGGTGACACAGCCGGCGCTCTCGATGCAAATCAAGGAGCTTGAAGAGGTTTTGGGCGCAACGTTGGTGGAGCGCGGGGGGCGACAGGCGCGCTTGAGCCCGCTCGGCAAGGCGGTGCACGGCCGGGTGCGCGACGTCATCCAGGCGATCGACGAACTGCAGGATTTCTCCCGTGCGTCGCAGGCGCGATTGACCGGGCGTCTGCGGATCGGTGTGATCCCGACGGTAGCGCCCTATCTGCTGCCGCGCATCGTCCGTGCGATTGGTGCAGCATACCCCGATACCGACATTCATCTGCGTGAGAGCCTGACACCGACGCTGACGGAAGAGCTGATCGACGGTCGGATTGACGCGGCGTTGCTGGCGTTGCCGGTCTCCGAGAATGCACTGTTTGAGCTGGCGCTCTTTGATGAGGAGTTCTTGTTCGTGCGCTCAGGCGATGACGCCGATGCGCCGGTGCCGAGTGCGGATGCGTTGCGGGAAATGCGTCTCCTGCTGCTCGAAGAGGGGCACTGCTTCCGCGATCAGGCGCTCTCGTTCTGCAAGCTCGAGTCAGCGGCGCCACGGGAGGTGCTGGACGCCAGTTCGCTCTCGACGCTCGTGCAAATGGTCGGCGCAGGCATCGGCGTCACACTGATCCCCGAGATGGCCCGCGATGTCGAGACACGCTCGGCCAACGTCGCGGTGTGCCGGTTTCCTGCGCCCGCGCCGAAGCGGACGATCGGGATGGTTTGGCGACGCGCCAATCCGCTCTCCGGACAGCTCGGTGACGTGGCAGCGCTGGTCAAGGAGGCGGCGCTGGCGAGGTCAGGTGTGGCGGGCGAGACAGAACCTGCAGGATCGTGATTGGGTTCTCCTGGCTGCCTGGGCTACAACGTGGCTTCTCACAACTCGGTGGCGAAAAGTTCATGCTTCGCTCTGCGCTTACTCTGTTCGCATTTCTCGTCTTGCTTGGGCTAACGCTGCTACGTGCGTCGGCGGGG
>JBCAXC010000545.1:0-1500 GCA_038534255.1 Pseudomonadota bacterium | reverse complement strand
CTGCGCTTTACAGAATGCACTCCTGCAAAGTTGCGGACTGGTCCGGGCTCGCTCGGAAAATGCCGTTCACGATGGCAGCGTTCGTGATCGGCGGGCTGAGTATGGTCGGTGTGCCGGGCACCGCGGGTTTCATTACGAAATGGAACCTCGCCATCGGCGCGCTTGAGCTCGGCTACTGGTGGCTCGTCGGACTGATCATGCTCTCGTCGTTCATCGCGTTCTTCTACATCGGGCGGGTGATCGAGATTGCGTGGATGCGCGCGCCGGTCAGTGATCTGGATGACGCTCGACCACCGCCGTTGAGCATGACGTTCACGATGTTTTTGCTTGCTGTGGCCGTCATCTGGTTCGGGTTCGAGACGACGTTCAGTCTTGATCTGGCGCGGGATGCGGCGCGCTATCTGCTCGCGGGCGGAGGACTATCATGATCGACGCCGCGCCTGTCACGCTGATGGTTGCCGCCATGGTCATTCCGTTGATCGGGGCGCTGGGCATCCTGTTGTTCGGCGAGAGCCAACGCAACATGCGTGAGGCCGTGACCTTGTTGACGGCCGCGGTGACATTCGCGGTTGTGCTTAGCCTGCTTGGGCAGGTGCTCGATGGGGCGCGTCCGGAGCTGACCGTTCTGACGCTTGAGGCCGGATTGTCGTTCCGCTTTGCGGTTGAGCCGCTCGGGATGCTTTTCGCTGTCATTGCATCCGGGCTCTGGATCGTGAACTCGATCTATTCGATCGGGTATATGCGCGGGAACAAGGAGCCGCGGCAGACAACCTTTTACATCTGCTTCGCGATCGCGATTTCCTCCACGCTCGGGATCGCGTTTGCCGGCAATCTCGTCACGTTGTTCCTGTTCTACGAAGTCCTGACACTGTCGACGTATCCGCTCGTCACGCACAAGGGCGATGACAAGGCCATTGCGGGCGGGCGGGTGTACATCCTCGTTCTGCTCGGCACGTCGATGATCCTGCTCTTGCCTGCGGTGATCTGGACGTATGTAATCGCGGGGACGACGTATTTCACGGACGGCGGCATTCTTGCTGGTAAAGCGAGCGCAGCGGTGACGGGCGTGTTGCTCGCACTTTTTGTCTTCGGCATCGGCAAGGCCGCATTGATGCCCGGGCACTTCTGGCTCCCCTCAGCGATGGTCGCGCCCACACCTGTCTCGGCGCTGCTTCATGCCGTGGCGGTGGTGAAGGCGGGGGTCTTCAGCGTCGTGAAGGTGGTCGTCTACATCTTCGGGGTCGATTTTCTCTCCCAATCCGGCAACGGCACCTGGTTGGTCTGGGTTGCCGGGTTCACGATTGTCACGGCGTCGGTCGTCGCGCTTCAGCAGAGCAATCTCAAAAAGCGGCTCGCCTATTCGACGGTCAGTCAGCTTGCCTATGTCGTGCTTGCGACGGCCGTGCTCGCGCCGATCTCGGTGATCGGTGCGGCGATGCACATCGCGGCGCATGCGGTCAGCAAGATCACGCTGTTCTTTGCGGCAGATCGGCCGAGCGG
>JBCAXC010000544.1:0-1539 GCA_038534255.1 Pseudomonadota bacterium | reverse complement strand
CGTGGGACGAAGCGCTCGACGTTGCCGCCGAAGGGCTCAGGAAGCTGCGTGATGACCGGGGTGACCGGGTGGCGGGTTTTGGCTCCGCGAAGTGCTCGAACGAGGAGGCCTACCTCTTCCAGAAGCTCATCCGCACCGGGTTTGGTCACAACAACGTCGATCACTGCACGCGGCTGTGTCACGCGTCATCGGTCGCGGCGCTGATGGAGGGGATCGGCTCTGGTGCCGTGACCGCAGCGTTCAATGAGTGCCTGAAGTCCGACGTGATCATCGTCATCGGCGCGAACCCGACGTCAAACCACCCAGTGGCCGCGACCTACTTCAAGCAGGCGGCGAAAAATGGCGCGAAGCTCGTCATCATGGATCCACGCGCGCAATCATTGAAGGACCACGCGAGCCATCTGCTGCAGTTCAGGCCGGGCGCCGACGTCTCGATGCTCAATGCGATAATGCACGTGATCGTCGAAGAGGAACTTTATGACGTCCAGTACGTGCAGGCGAACACCGAAGGGTTCGAGAAGCTCAAGACGCACCTGGCTGATTTTTCTCCTGAGAAGATGGCGGACATCTGTGGGGTACCGGCCGAGCAGCTGCGTGAGGTTGCGCGGCTTTATGCCAATGCATCCAATGCGATCATCTTCTGGGGGATGGGCGTTTCGCAACACACGCACGGCACCGACAATGCGCGCTGCCTGATCTCGCTCGCGCTGATGTGTGGCCAGTCCGGACGGCCTGGCACGGGGCTGCATCCGCTGCGCGGGCAAAACAACGTGCAGGGCGCGTCCGATGCCGGGCTGATCCCCATGGTGTTCCCGGATTACATGAAGGTCGGGAACGACGAGGCGCGCGCGCTCTGGTCCGGGATCTGGGAAAGTGAGTTGAACCCGAACCCGGGGCTGACCGTCGTCGAGATCATCGATGCGATCGACCGGGGTGATATTCGCGGGATGTACGTCATGGGCGAAAACCCAGCGATGTCGGACCCGGATGCGAACCATGCGCGGCATGCGCTGGCCGAGCTCGAGCATCTTGTGGTGCAGGATATCTTCCTTACCGAGACGGCGATGTTCGCGGATGTCGTTCTGCCCGCGTCGGCGTGGCCGGAAAAAAATGGCTCGGTCTCCAACACCAACCGTCAGGTGCAGCTTGGCCGCAAGGCGGTCGACGCGCCGGGTGATGCAAAAGAGGACTGGTGGATTACGACCGAGCTTGCCAAGCGCCTCGGGCTCGACTGGAGCTACGCGCATCCACGGGACGTGTTCGCCGAGATGAAGCGCGGAATGAACTCACTCGACAACATCACATGGGAGCGGCTGGAGAACGAGAACGTCGTCCAGTATCCGTGCCCGTCAGAAGATCATCCGGGACACTCGATCGTGTTCTCCGATCGTTTTCCGACAGAGACAGGGCGCGCAACGCTCGTGCCGGCTGACGTCATCCCATCGGCGGAATTGCCCGATGCGGAGTATCCGTTCGTCGCTCTCGTCCGGCGATCGAAGCTATCTCGCCAATGAAGACGCCGAGGCGCTGCGCGGCGCA
>JBCAXC010000543.1:0-1551 GCA_038534255.1 Pseudomonadota bacterium | reverse complement strand
GATCCGCGGAGAATGTCGCCTTCAACCTCGCAACGGTCTCAATGAATTGCGAGGTTGAAGGCGACATTCTCCGCGGATCTGCTGGCAGTGAAATCGGGCAAGGGCAGCGGTGACACGACGCCCATATTCATCGTCGGCATGCCGCGTTCCGGCACAAGTCTGGTCGAGCAGATCATCTCCAGCCACTCCCGAGTCGATGGTGCGGGTGAGCTGACGACGTTCACCGACGTCGTCTCACAATCAATGGCCACACATGGCGGCGTGTTCCCCAACGATGTCACGTCGCTGGCCGATGACGCGCTTGTGGAAATCGGAGAAAAATACGTCGCCGCGGTGCGAAAACGCTTCGGCGATGCGCCACACATCACCGACAAGATGCCCCACAATTTCCTGAACGTCGGCATGATCCGCCTCGCATTGCCGGAGGCAAAAATCATCCATTGCTGCCGTCACCCGATGGACACGAGCCTATCCATCTTCAAACACGCGTTCTCAGCGGCGCATGACTATGCCTACGAGATGGGGGAGCTCGGTCGATACTACCGCCAATATCTCTCCCTCATGGAACACTGGCGTGAGGTCTGTGGCGATGCCATGCACGACATCCAGTATGAATCGCTGGTCGAGGACACCGAGGTGCAGGCGCGCGCACTGATCGCGTTTTGCGGTTTGGATTGGGACCCGGCATGTCTGGAGTTTTACAAGACCAAACGCACCGTCAACACCATCAGCGCCAGCCAGGTCCGACAGCCGATCTATAAATCCTCCGTCGCGCTGTGGAAGCGCTACGGTGCGCATCTACAACCCCTCATCGACGCGCTCGGCGACGCGGTCCCGCCAGAGGCGTGACTCCTTCAGCCCACCGCCCCTTCCGAGAGGATCGTCAGCACGCGTGACCCAGCGTCTGCGCCTATCGCCGCAGGAGACACGCGCAGTGCAGTCAGACCGGCGGCGCCACTTGGCGTACTCGCGAAACCATCGCCAGCGATCAGGGCGACTGTCTCTTCCGCATCTGCATCGCTGACCACAACAAACGTATCCGCATCCTGGTGCAACGCCTCGTAGGCGATGAGCGAAGGTGTCTTGCAGTCGAGCCGCCCCATGTTGCTTTCGCTGCCCGAAACGGTGGTCATCTCGCCCGCAGCAACCGATTGCATCAGACAAGGGGCCTCGTCCGGCTCGACGACCACGATGCGCGGCTGTACCGGCCAGTTATCGCGGATGCGCGCTGCAACGGCCGCCGCGAGGCCACCCACACCGGCCTGCAGCAGAACATGTGTCGGCCACACCCCCTGCGCTGCAAAGACATCGCGACACTCATCCGCGATAACTGTGTAGCCCTCCATCACCAGCGCAGGCGGGTCGATGTATCCCTCCCATGCGCCATCGGCGAGATGGAACCATCCGTGACGTTCTGCTTCGCGCGCGGCATGGGCGACGCTCTCTTCGTAGCTGCCATCCACCCGATCAACCGTGGCGCACGGATCTTTGGCGCGCAGGCCGTCGTGGTGCTCGGTCGTGCCGTGCCCGAGGCCTTCGCAGAGCGATTGC
>JBCAXC010000542.1:0-1586 GCA_038534255.1 Pseudomonadota bacterium | reverse complement strand
GACGGGGCCATACCCCCCGCCACCGGGGCAGGCCAGCATGACCTTGTCGCCAGGTGGAACGAACTGCCGCCCCTTGCCGCGCATCCGTGTCCCATCATCACGCGCAAGCGTCGTCGCAGCGCCCTCTTCACCGCCTTCGCGCCCTGCAGCCGGATGATCGATCCGGTCGAACATGGCGGAGAAATCAAACTCGAACCCGTCGCGTGCGCCGATCTCCATGAATTGCCCGAGCCCACCACGATACGTGCCCGCACCGCCACTGTCAGGCCGCAGCTCCTTGCGCCAGATCACGACAGGCCCGGTGTGCTCCGTCGCCTCCACCGGCATCGTCATCACACCGGAGGGAAATGCCGTGGCATTCAGACCATCGAGTGTGGGTCGCGCACCGGATCCACCGGAGTTGAAGGTCAGCACTTCCGCGCGCACGTCATCGTGAGGATCGCAGGTATCCGATGAAGGAAAATCCGACCGCGGTCGCAGGCTCACCTGGAAGTTGCAGAGCGCCCCCGCGCCTTCTGCCTGTACCTTGCCGGGGAGAATCTTTTCAAGCGCTGAAAACACCGTGTCCGGGATCATGTGACCGATGACATGGCGCAGGCAGACCGGCGCCGGGTGTACGGCGTTGACGATCGTGTCCCGCGGCGCCATGATCTCGAACGGCGCGAGCGACGCCGCGTTGTTCGGGATGTCCGGCGCGATCAAGCATTTGAGCGCGTAGCAGGCATAGGCCTTCGTGTAGACCAGCGGGACGTTGATACCTTTTTTATCCACTGGCGACGACCCCGCGAAGTCCGCAATGATCCGCGCGTCCTCAACCGTGAGTTTCACGCGCAAATCGATCGGGGTGTCGTACCCGTCGATCCGCATCGCGCCCTCCGCCGACTGGCGTGGCAACGCAGCAATCCGCTCGATCGTTGCACGGCGCGAGTTGTCTAGGATGAAGCGCGCAATTTCTCCCAAATCGGCCAGCGCGAACTCGCTGAGCATGTCGATCAATCGGCGATGACCAATCTCGTTGCACGTCGCCAGCGCGTAGATGTCACCGACCAGTTGATCGGGCTCACGAACATTCTCGCGGACAATCCGGATCAGGGTCTGGTCGACGGCGCCGCGCTCCGCAAGCTTCATGATCGGCAGTGCGAGCCCCTCTTCGTAGATCGACGCCGCATCCGCGCCAAACCCGCGCCCACCGATATCCACGATGTGCGCCGTGCACGCGAAGTACCCGACAAGCGTACCCGCGTGGAACGACGGCGTGACCACCGTGATATCGTGGCGATGCCCCGTCCCTTTCCACGGATCATTCGTGATATAGACATCGCCCTCAAAGATATTCTCCGCGCCGATCTCACGAATGAAGTGTGGAACGGCATCGGCCATCGCATTGACATGACCGGGCGTCCCCGTGACCGCCTGCGCGAGCATGCGCCCTTCGAGATCATAAACACCTGCCGACAGGTCCCCGGCTTCACGGACCGACGTGGAGAACGCCGTGCGCACCAGCGCCTGCGCCTGCTCCTCAACGACCGAGATCAGACGGTTCCACATGATCTGGAAATGGACCTCACGCTGATCCGACGCGGCGC
>JBCAXC010000541.1:0-1588 GCA_038534255.1 Pseudomonadota bacterium | reverse complement strand
ATTGCACCGTCAGGCGCCGACCCCACCGATGACAAGTCGAGCGAGGTCACGTCTGCCTCCGCAGCACCGCCGCGTGAAGTGGAGAGCCAACCTGCTGCGTCCCCAGCGGAGCCACTAGGCGCCCTCGCATCACGCCTGCGTACACTTTCAGAGCCAAAGCGACCGCGCGCGACGAGCGATATCCCGCCCGACGCGCCCGCAGCCGTCGCCCCGATCGAGGCCGAGCAGACACCACTTCCCCCGGATGAGGCCCCCTTCGCCCCGGTCATTGGCGAAACAAACGGGGCAAGCGCCCCGACGTCCGATGGCGCCGAAATCGCGTTTCATTCCTACGACGCACCAGACGTCCACGAAGTCGAACCGAAAGACCCGGCGTTTCTCGCGCCGCGAGACCTCCGCGACCCCGCGCTGGAGCAAAGCGCCAACGATGTCCGCCCATCCGATATGCTGCAGAGCAACAATGCGACGAATGACCCGTTGCACGAACCGTTTTCCCCCCACAGAACAGGGGTCGATGAAGCGGAGATCGTCATCAGGCGGGACGGTCAGGCCGACCCGCTGGTCGCGCCAATGCCCGACCTGAAACAGCGCGACAGCGGGTTTCTGGACCGCATTTCGCGTATGTTCTACCGCAAGGATTAAGAGAGGCGCTCCCGGCAGAGCTGCCTGGAAAGAACCGAGGTGTCGTCATGGTTGCCATCCCAACAGCGCACAATGAGAACGAAGCGTCGTGCGTCCTGCCCGACCTTGATGCGCAGCTCACCGCCGCCGCGTCGGGCGCCCGCAAGATATACGATGCAGCGCTCACCGCGACGCGGACCCAGTTCGCGCCGGACGGCAAGGTCGACGCCGCAGCCCTGGAAGAGGGCCAGCATGCGGCGCACGGACTCTCGTGGCTGCTGACCTATGTCACCGCGATCGAGCAGATGCGCGAATACGCCAACCGCCTGACCGAGCAATCCAAGTTTGGTGAACTCGAAACGCTGCTGGTCCAGATCGGTTGTGCGGAGTATTGCGCGCAAATGCGCGGCGGCATTCCAATGAGTCAGACCGAGTTCGTGCGCCTTGCCGATCTCGGGGTCGATGCCGACGCGCTCGACAACCCGGCAATCAACGAACTTGTCGCACACGGTAGCTCACCTGAAGCGAAGGCGCGTCTGGTCGAACTGATCCGTGAGCAGGCAGGCGCCGGGACGTTTGGCGATCATGGTCTCGACGAGACCTATCTCGCGATCGGCGAAGAGATGCGGCGCTTCGCCGAGACCGAAGTCGCACCCGACGCGCATGAGTGGCATCTCGCCAACGACTACATCCCGATGGCGATCATCGAGAAAATGTCGGAGCTTGGCGTGTTCGGTTTGACGATCCCGGAAGAATTCGGCGGCCTCGGGCTTGGCAAGGAGAGCATGTGCGTCGTCTCCGAAGAGCTGTCGCGCGGCTACATCGGCGTCGGCTCGCTCGGCACACGTTCAGAGATCGCAGCAGAACTGATTCTTTGCGGCGGCACCGACGAACAGAAAGCCCATTGGCTCCCACGCATCGCATCGGGCGAAATTCTCCCGACCGCCGTCTTCACCGAACCAAACAC
>JBCAXC010000540.1:0-1593 GCA_038534255.1 Pseudomonadota bacterium | reverse complement strand
CTCGCGCGGCACTATCTCCGGATGCGGCAGTATACGCTGACGGAGGTCGCGTTCCTGCTGGGCTTTTCCGAGCAGAGCGCGTTTACGCGTGCGTGCAAGCGCTGGTTCGATGCGACGCCCTTCGAGATGCGCGGGCGGCTCCGTTCCGGTTGATCGGCCGCTCTGACCGTCGGGCAGGGCGACGGCCGCTAGCCGACCTTCATACAGTTGGCGATGCGCGCAATTCCTTCGGGGATGGCAGCTGACGCGATGGAGGAAAATCCGAGCCGAAAGTGATTTTTCGGTCGCGGTTGTCGTGAGAAATAAATCTCCCCGGGCTCAAGGACGACACCTGCATCGAGCGCATCACGCGCAAGACGGCGTGCATCGAGATGGGGTGGACCTTCAACCCAGATGCTCGAGCCGCCGTTTGACGGCACCACACGACAGTCCGGCAAAGTGGTGGTAACGGCGGCGCGGATGCCTTGCCAGCGTCGTGTGTATGCCTTGCGCAGGCGCAACAGCATGCTGTCGTGATGACCGAGCGCGATGAAGTGGGCGGCGGTGCGCTGGTTGAGGTTTGGGGGGTGGCGCACCATGAGACGCCGCAGAGCGCGCGCCTCGCGGATGAACTGCGCGTTGCCAACGAGATAGCCAAGGCGAAGACCCGGAAACAGCGTCTTGGAAAGAGAGCCGACGTAGATGACGCGGCCGTCGCGATCGAGCGACTTGAGGGCCGGGCTTGGTGCGCTCACGAAGTTCGTCTCGAACTCGTAGTCATCCTCGATGATCACCGTGTTTCTGGCTGCCGCCATCTCCAGCAACTGGAACCGGCGATGTTCGGGCATGGTGACCGTCGTTGGCGCGTGATGGCTCGGCGTTGTGTAGACGAGATCGCAGTCGGCGATCTCAGGCGTTACGATCAACCCTTCGTCATCCACCGGGAGATCGCGAATGTCGTCTGCGCGCAGGGCGAAAATGTTACGGATGTCCGGGTAGCCGGGATCCTCCAGGCCGACGACCGTGTCGGGACGCGTCAGCAGGCTCGCCAGCAGATAGAGCGCGTGCTGTGCCCCAAGCGTGACAAGAATTTCGTCTTCACGCGCCATGATCCCACGTCGTGGCAATAGACGCGTGCGGATCTGCTCGATAAGCATCTCGTCGTCATTGGCGTGGTGATCGGCCGTCCAGCCATCGAGCCACTGACGGCCGAGCGCGCGACGCGAGCAGTCGCGCCATTCGGCAATCGGAAAAAGGTTGTGATCGACCTGACCGTAGATGAACGGGAACGGTTGATCGGGCCAGTCGCGTGGCTTGGCGATGTTCTCCTGCTCCGACGGGCGCAAGCGCAGGCGCGCGCTCCAATCGACCTGGCACTCATCGTTTTCTGGCGACCGCGCGGTCGGCGTGCGCGGAAGGTTGGTCGCCGCGACATCGCCGTTGACGAACGTTCCACTGCGTTCGCGCGATACGAGATAGCCATCATCGATCAGGCTCTGATAGGCGAGCGTCACGGTGTTTCGCGAAATGCCAAGCGACTTGGCGAGCTGACGACTGGAGGGCAGGCGATCATCGTGCGGGATCTGGCCGTCGAGAATTGCGGCGACCAGTTTT
>JBCAXC010000539.1:0-1594 GCA_038534255.1 Pseudomonadota bacterium | reverse complement strand
ATCTGGCGTGGCTGATCCATATGACTTCATCGTTGTTGGCGCGGGCTCTGCCGGGTGTGTGCTCGCCAACCGATTGAGCTCGAACCCGCAGCATCGCGTGCTGCTCCTCGAGGCGGGGCCGCGGGATACAAATCCCTGGATCCACATCCCGCTCGGCTACGGCAAGCTGTTCACCAATCGCAAACTCAACTGGTTGTACGAGACCGAGCCGGAGCCTGAGCTTGGTGCCCGACGGATTGGGCAGCCGCGCGGCAAGGTTCTCGGCGGGTCGAGCGCGATCAACGGGCTCGTCTACATGCGGGGGCAGGCGGAAGATTATGATCTGTGGCGGCAGCTCGGGAATACGGGCTGGGCCTACGACGATGTGCTGCCCTACTTCAAACGTGCAGAAGATCAGACCAACGGTGCCGATGCGTGGCACGGTGTCGGCGGTCCACTTGCCGTCAGCGATCCGACGTTCCGGCATCCGCTGGCTGATGCGTTCATTGCAGCGGCGGAGGAAAACGATCTTCCGAGGAATGCCGATTTCAACGGAGCCGCGCAGGAGGGGGCCGGTTACTTTCAAACGACGGCGCGCAACGGACTTCGCTGCAGCGCGTCTACGGCATACCTTAAGCCCGTTCGACGGCGATCCAACCTCCATATTGTCGCCAACGCGCATGTGCGGCAGGTCATGTTCAAGGGCACGCGGGCGACGGGTGTCGCTTACGATGTCGACGGGCAGGCGCGTCACGCTGCGTGCACCGGAGAGATTGTTCTCAGTGCCGGGGCGATCGGTTCGCCGCAATTGCTGGAGTTGTCGGGTGTTGGCGATGGTGCGCGTCTGCACGACCTCGGCATACCCGTCGTCGCTGATCGCGCTGCGGTGGGAGAAAATCTCCAGGATCATCTGCAAGTGCGTGTTGTCATGGAGGCGCGCGAAGCAAACACGGTCAATGATCGCTACAACAGCGTCTTGCGTCGCATCGGTATGGGTTTGGAGTTTGCTCTGTTCCGGCGTGGGCCACTGACGCTGAGTGCCGGGATTGCGGGTGCGTTCTTCAAGTCGCGGCCCGAGCTTGCAACGCCGGATATCCAGATCCACTTCGTCTTGTTCAGCACAGACAAGCTCGGAACGGGGCTCCACACATTCTCCGGCTTCACCGCGTCTGTCTGTCATCTTCGCCCGGAGGCGCGGGGCAGCATCCATTTGACGACACCCAACGCGATGCACCCGCCACAGATTGTCGCGAACTATCTCTCAACGCGCGAAGATCGCCGCGCGAACGTGGCCGGGCTCAAGCGTCTGCGCGACATTCTCTCCGCCAAAGCGATGACGCCACATGTGATCCGTGAAGTGATGCCGGGCGCGAAGGTCGTCGGCGATGACGCATTGCTCGCCTACTGCCGTGACCATGCTACGACGATTTTTCATCCTGTCGGAACCTGTGCGATGGGCGCGGATAGCCACGCTGTCGTGACGCCGGAACTCAGGGTGCGCGGTGTCGAAGGACTGCGTGTCGCTGATGGCTCGGTGATGCCGCGGCTCGTCTCCGGCAACACGAACGCCCCGATCATCATGACACGAACGCCCCGATCATCATGATCGCCGAGA
>JBCAXC010000538.1:0-1611 GCA_038534255.1 Pseudomonadota bacterium | reverse complement strand
GAAGAAGCCAGCGCTGTCCGGGTTGTTGGCTTCTTCACCCGCGTGAAGGCGTTCTTTGACGGGGATGCGTGATGACGGCCGCGCGTGACAGGCTGATCGTCGCCCTCGACGTTCCGACAGTTGAAGACGCGCGCAGTTTAATCGATCGTCTCGGCGATAGCGTCAGCTTCTACAAGATCGGTCACGAGCTGCTGTTCAGCGATGGTGGTGTGCGCCTTGCGCGCGAATTGGCGGACGCGGGCCGAAACGTGTTCTTCGACGCCAAGCTGCTCGACATAGGTAACACGGTCGAAAAGTCGGTCCGCAACATCGCGAAGATCGGCGCGAGCTTTCTGACGGTTCACGTCACGGACCGGAAAACGCTGGATGCCGCGGTGCGAGGCCGTGGCGGCAGCGGATTAAAACTCCTCGGCGTGACTGTCATGACCAACCTCGACGGCGACGACCTGACCGATCAGGGCATCGCAGGCCACACCCCGGCCGACCTCGTTCGCCATCGCGCGCAAATGGCTCACGCCGCAGGCTTCGACGGCGTCATCGCTTCCGCGCAGGAAGCCGCAGATGTGCGCAGCGCGACGGATGATAATTTCCTCGTCGTCACCCCCGGCATTCGCCCCGCGGGCAGCGACGCAGGCGATCAGTCTCGCGTCATGACCCCGGCGAAAGCCATCGCCGCGGGGGCGACCCACCTCGTTGTCGGCCGCCCGATCACGCAGGCTGACGATCCCGCTGCGGCTGCCCGCGCGATCGCTCACGAGATTGCCGCTGCCGCTACAGCATAGAGTCATTCTGACTGTCTTCACCCGAGAGATCGTGGGACGATGCAGCATGAGCCTCAAGGCACCACCGCTCGCAAATGGCCCGGACGGCACACCCCGCAAGGTCGGTGTCGAGATCGAGTTTGCGGCACTCTCCGCACGCCAGTCGGCAGACCTCGTTCAGCAGTGTTTTGGCGGTCAACTACATGAGCTCGGTGATCACCGATTTCGGGTGGTGAACACCGAACTTGGGGATTTTCTGACGGAGCTCGACACCCAATACGCGCACCCGGACTGGCTCGAAGGTGATGGAGAGAAAAGCAGCGAGGCGGCCCTTGCCTCCCTGCGCGGATCGCTCACGTCCACACTCGGCACGCTCAGCTCTGTCGTTGTCCCCTGCGAGATTGTGTGCCCGCCTGTCCCGCTGGCAAAGCTCGCGGCACTGGAAGAACTCGTCGCGAGGCTCCGTCGCGCTGGCGCAAAGGGCACGGAAGACAGCGTGTTCTACGCGTTCGGCCTGCACCTCAATGTCGAGATCGCCGAGGACCAAAGCGACTATCTCACGGCCATCATGAAAAGCTATCTCCTGCTGTCCGACTGGCTCCGCGAGGAGATCGCGATCGATGTGACCCGCCGCTTCCTGTCGTACACCAATCCATTCCCGCCAATCTTCCTCGAGAAGGTTCTCGCCGCCGCATACTGGCCAGCGATGCGCAACCTGATCGCCGACTATCTCGAGTACAATCCAACCCGGAACCGGGAGCTCGACATGCTGCCGCTCTTCGCGCACATCGACGAAGGATACGTGCGCGACGCGTTGCCCGATGAGCGGATCGGCAAACGCCCAACGTTC
>JBCAXC010000537.1:0-1620 GCA_038534255.1 Pseudomonadota bacterium | reverse complement strand
TGGGTCTTGAACGCGCGCAGCACGTTTTCGAACTCTTCTACGGTCTGTGGAACCTCAAGACCCAGCTTGTCCAGCCAGTCATAGCGGATGTGATAGGCGCGGCCATATTTGCCGTCAGGCAGATATGGGATGTAGTACATCTGACCATCTGCCGCTTTTACCGCAGCGGCGATATCAGGACGCGAGTCATAATAGGCTTTGATGTTTGGCGCATGCTCTTCGATCAGATCGTTAAGCGGGATGAACGCGCCTTCAGGGCCATACTGGTTTACAAAGTCGCGGATGCGGCTCGAACCTATGGCAAATACGCCTCTTGAGGCGAAGACACGTGGTTGCTCACGCGCGGTGATAGGGATGCCCGGCCACGATCGTGATCGCGCGATAGATTTGCTCCATCAGCAGGGCCCGAGCCAGCGCGTGGGGCAGCGTCATTGCGCCAAGTGCAAGACGCAGATCGGCGGCGTCGCGGACGCTTGCATGATGTCCATTTGGACCGCCGATGAGAAACGCCATCTCGGCCACGCCATCATCGCGCGCATCCCGCAACACGTCTGCAAACGCCGGACTGGAGAGTGTTTTCCCACGCTCGTCCAGCACGACTTTCCGGTCGGCTGACCGGATGGCATCCAATAGCTGCGCGGCTTCTGTCTGCTGACGCAGGGCGACCTGTTCGCTGCTGGCTTCCTTGAACGCTCGTTCGGTGAGAGGGCCGAGTGCGACGCTGCGCCCCTGTGCGTTGATCCGCGCGGCATACCGCTCACACAACGCCCGTTCTGGGCCTTTGGTGAGCTTGCCGACTGCGGCAATCGTGAGCTTCACGGTCGCAAATCCAACCGCCGTACGGTGAGCGTCACCCGGCGTCCGGCGGGGTGTCGTCGTTCGCCCCAGCGTCAAGCGGCGGCGCCTGCCACATTTTCTCAAGGTTGTAGAATTCGCGGACTTCCGGGCGGAAGACGTGAACGATGATGTCACCGATATCCACGAGCACCCAGTCGCACGTCGACAAGCCCTCGACGCGCACGCGTCCATGGCCAGCTTCCTTGAGTTTGCGTGCGAGCTGATCGGCAATCGCGCCGACGTGACGCTCGGACCGGCCGGAGGCGATCACCATGTGGTCGCCGATCGAGGTTTTGCCATGCAGATCGATCGTCACGACATCCTCGGCTTTCGCGTCATCAAGACACGCGGCTACGATGTCGTAGAGTGCGCCGTTGGCGCTTGGGGCGCCAAGTGACGAGAGGGTGTCAGCAGCAGAACGTTCGCCGGTTGCGGCGGTCCCGGAGTGTTGCGGCATGCGGCGTGGTGGTCCTTTCAATGCGGCCGTTGAGACAGAGCGGCTCGTCTCAATTTGCCGAAGTGTTTCATGCAGATGCGCGACTCGCAAGTATCGCGTGTGCACTGCACGTGAGCATTACGGTGGCGTGTGGCGCGAGGGTTCGTTCCGCGCAGCGTTGCTTGTCAAATAGTGGCTCGCAGGTCCGTTGACGAGAGGTCGGAGAGCGGAATGTCGAGGAACGTCCAGGCCGGTGGACTCATATCGGCCAGATGACGCGCTTCGACGTCGCTTGCGTCCTCACGCATTCGCCCCGTCGAAGCGCGTCATCTGGCCGATATGAGTCC
>JBCAXC010000536.1:0-1647 GCA_038534255.1 Pseudomonadota bacterium | reverse complement strand
ACGCCACTGCTGCCGCTGGTTTCCACCCGCCCTTCGGCGTGGACGACAAGCTGACCTGTTCCCACATCGGCCTGTACCAGATGGGTGCGGTTGCCGTGCTGATCGTCATAGATCAGCTCCGAACGCCCGCCCTCAATGGTCACCGCCCAATCGAGCACTTTCTGGTGCGGGCCATCGACCGGTGTGAGCTTCACTTGCTGCAGGGCAGCGCCAACGGGGGCATCGTAAGTGTAGGTCGTTGTATGGCGGATGGTCAGGATCATGGTCTCACTCATCCGTTGAAAGAGAAGTCACGCTCGATCTGCTGAGCAAGTTGGTTGTTGTCGGCGAGGAAGGACGTAATGAATTTATGCAGGCCGACATCGAAGATCGACTTGATGTCGCGGTTGTGCAGGCGTTCCGAAAGCTCTCGCGCGAGGCGGCAGCTCGGATAGTCGATGCCGTATTCGCCGGTGAGTAGTTCCAGATTCACCACCATCTCACTGGCGCAAAATGCGAGGGATCGCGGCAGACGCTCATCGAGAATCAGAAACTCTGCTATCGCGGCGGCTGACGATCCGCGATCGTTCATCCAACGGAAGGCGCGGTGGGCAGAAACGGAGCGCAGGATCATCTCCCACTGCACATTGTCGAGCGCGGAGCCGACAGAAGCGACGGTGGGTAGCAACGTGTAATACTTCACGTCGATGATGCGGGCGGTGTTGTCGGCGCGTTCAAGGTAGGTGCCGAGACGGGCGAAATAGTAGATGTCGTTGCGCATCATCGTGCCGTGCAGCGCACCGCGCACCAGCGCCGCCTGACGGCGGATGATACCGAGCGCTGCCGGCAATTCCGTTTCACGGATGGGCCGGGCGAGCGCGTCGTTCAACTCCATCCAACTTTCGTTGATCGCTTCCCACGCTTCGGTGGTGATCGCGGTGCGCACCATGCGGGCGTTCTGCCGGGCATTGTCGATAACGTTCAACACGCTGGACGGGTTGGTCTTGTCGCGCAGCAGGAAGTTCGTCACCTGCGGATGGTTGTATTCAAGGCGGCCATCATCGTCGCGATAACGCCCCTCATAGGCGTATTGCACGCCGGCTGTTGTGACGACGGATTTCCACGCGCTTTCATTGTCGAGCATCCGTGATAGCGCGATACGGGAACCAGCCTCCACCAGACGCGCCGTGTTTTCGGAACGCTCCAGCGAGCGGCACATCCAGTAGAGACCGCCAGCAGTTCTACCGAGCATGATAAGTCTCCGACTTTACGACCCGCAGCATTGTCATCCCCGCGAAGGCGGGGACCCACTTCTGGACATATGATGAGAGAGCGGCAAAACGCCGATCTTGCAAAAATCGAACACAAACTCTGCCATTCGTTTTGTTGACGAATGGGTCCCCGCCTTCGCGGGGATGACAGCGTGAATAGAGCCAGGGCAGAAGATCAATCATCGAGCACCCATGTGTCTTTGGTGCCGCCGCCCTGACTGGAGTTGACCACGAGCGAACCCTTCTTCAGTGCCACGCGGGTGAGCCCGCCGGGGACCATATCGATGCCCTTCGGCGAGACCAGCGCGAAGGGGCGCAGGTCAACATGGCGCGGGGCGAGGCCCTTTTTGACGAAGATGGGACAGGTCGACAGCGAAAGCGTCGGTTGCGCGATGTA
>JBCAXC010000535.1:0-1667 GCA_038534255.1 Pseudomonadota bacterium | reverse complement strand
GCGACCTGCGAGCGCGCGCTCGCACGATGGGAGCAATATCGCAAAGGCACGCGGCAACTGAGCTGGCTGTTCTCGATCATGGATTCGATCGCAAAAAATCATCGGCGCTCCACTGCAACACGACGCCGGGTGCACACGGAGATGGCAAACGTGACCCCATTGTTTGACGGTGAGCGCGACACGCTCGGGAAGATTTACGCCCGTGATGTGTTGTCTCTCATGACGACGCTTGATCGCGACCAGGCGGCAGCGCTGACGCTCGTTGCGCTCGAAGGGTACTCCTATCGCGATGCGGCGGAGACGCTCGGCGTGCCTCAGGGCACGCTCGAGTCGCGTGTTGCGCGTGCACGGATGGCGCTCGGTCGGGCACTCGAGGGTGACGCAGTGGGGGACACACCCCGCAAGACGCAAGAGAGGACGGCGCGGTGACACCGACTGACGAAGATCTGCTCGCGCATCTGGATGGGCGACTCGACGCGGACGCCCGTCGCGCCGTGGCGCTGGCTGTCCAGGCGGACCCGCGTGTTCGCGAGCGTCTGCACGTGATGGAGGCGAGCGGTGCTGCGTTGAGAGCCGTCGCAGCGCCCGATTCGTCCGGTCTGGAAGAATTGGAGGCGTGGGTGCGTGCGCACGCGGCTACTGGAGATGTGGAGACGGGCGCGAGACCACAACGCCTGACACATCAGAGCTCCAGCTGGGTGACGCAATTGGCGGCCTGCTTCGTCACGATGATGCTCGGCGGTGGCTTGGGGTATCTGATTGGAACGCAGGAAACCTTCAACGCATCTGAAGTGTCACGCTCAGCAACAGCAGCGCAACCGGAGACGCCCTTGCCGACGTGGATGGTGCGCGTCGTCGACTATCACACGCTCTATGCGCGCGACACGCTCGTTGGCACGGCCGCAGACAGGCCGGCGACAGCGAAGCTTGAGGACAGACTGTCGCGCTCGCTTGCGCGTCAGGTTCACATCCCGGATCTTGATGGGCGTCGGCTCACCTTCCACCGTGGGCAGCTGCTGCGATTTCGCGATGTGCCAGTCGCGCAGCTTGCTTATCTGCCACAAGGAAACGGGACACCCGTCGCGCTCTGCCTGAAACCAACAACGGAGAAAGATTCGAAACCGGTCCTCATTCAGTTCCGGGGAATGAATGTGGTTCGATGGCGCGCGGACGGGCTTAGTTTCGTTATCGTGGGACATCGTGACGGCCCGACGCTGCTTGCCGATGCCATCGCGGCGCAAGCAAAAATCAAGGCCGCACGCGACATCTGACGGTCGCGTTACAAGGTGCGACAGAAGGTGTATTGCCATCTCGTCTGCAGAGGCAGAGTGTCGCCCGACGTTCGTTCCGAACGAGGAGAACCTTATGACACGTTCGACAACTTCCGTTCTGACCACTGCGCTCGCCGCAGGATTGCTGGCGACGAGCTTCGCTTCCGCGCAGGCGCATCACACGAAGAAAAAACGCGCCCCCGCGACACATGTGTCCGCCACTCACACAAAGGTGGACGTGGACAAGACTGTCCGGGTCAAGGCGCCTTACACACGCGTGAATGTCGGCAAACGCCGGGTGAAGGTGCGCGCGCCTTACGTCAACCTCAACATCGGCTGGTAGCGCGTCTCCAAACATCAGCACCGTGCTTGAATGGCCCGATCACCTCGCGTGGC
>JBCAXC010000534.1:0-1631 GCA_038534255.1 Pseudomonadota bacterium | reverse complement strand
CCGAAGGTCTTGTAGAGAGAGAAATAATAGACGTCGACGCCGAGTGCCTGCACGTCTGGCAGCTGGTGCGGCGCGTAAGAGACGCCGTCGACGGCGATTTTAGCTCCGGTGGCGTGCACGCGCCTGGCGATGTCCGCAATGTCGTGGATTTCGCCGGCAAGGTTCGAGCAGTGTGTGGCGAACACCCACTTCGTTCGCTCGCCGAGCAAGGCGTCAAGATCAGCGAGATCGAGGCGGCCCGTCTGCGGATCAACCTGCCACTCGCGGACGATTATGCCGGAATTCCCTTCACTCAGCCGGTTCCAGACGCCAGCGTTCGCCTCGTGGTCCTGGTTGGTGACGATGATCTCGTCACCCGACGTCAGCATTGTGCGCAAGGCCTGTGACAACACGTAGGTGTTGATCGAGGTGGACGGGCCGAACATGACCGTCCCTTCGGGTGCGTTCAGCGCAGCCTCAAAGCGGCGGTGAGATAGATCCATCGCATCGCCCATGACCGACGAGGGACCACTCGGACCGTACGGTTGGACCTTCGCGGCGCTCATGATGTGGTGGAGCTTGTCGACGACTTGGCGGGTCGCGTAGGCGCCACCCGCGTTCTCGAAGAACGCCCACCTCGCTGTCTCCGGGTCGGAAAATGCCGGGAACTGCGCGCGAACGAAATCCACGTCCAGCGCCGTGCGATGCGCTTCTGTCACGTGTCAGGCCTCGTCTTTCACAGGCACGGTATAGTTCAATCCCATACGACCGCCATCCGGATAAATTGTCTGGCCAGTGATGTAGCTCGACAGGTCCGAGGCGAGGAAGACGGCGATCTTGCCAATCTCGTCAGGCTTACCGGGGCGCCCCATCGGCGTGCGGGACATGATATTGCGATATTTCTCCTTGTCGGAGGCGACGGACTCGAACATTTCCGTGGCGATGGAGCCGGGGCCGATCGCGTTCACGCGGATCCCCTCCTGCGCGAGGCGGATGCCGAGAACTTTCGTCCACTGGTTCACGCCGCCTTTCGAAATCACATAGGGCGCGATTTCCGGGATCGCGAGCACGGCGTTCGCAGATGACATGTTGATGATGGTGCCTTTTGCTCCGCTCTCATCCGGCTCCTGCGTCATCATCTGTCGGGCAGCCAGCTGACCCGTGAGAAACACGCCTTTCAGGTTCACTGCGAGCACCTTGTCAAAATCGTCCTCTTCCAGCTCCAACGCGTCGCTGACGTGGACAATGCCGGCGTTGGCAATCGCGCAATCTACACGACCGTAGGTTTCGACGGTGAAGGCGATAAGGTCGGCGATCGCGCTTTTCTGCGTCACGTCACAGTGGCGGTAGTGGACGTCGCCGCCTATCGCCTTGAGCTTTTCCGACGCATGCGCGCCGAGTTCGTCCTGCACATCGGCGAGGACAACCCGCGCACCTTCGCGGACGAAACGCTCCGCGCAGGCATAGCCGAGGCCGCGCGACGCGCCGGTGATGATCGCGGTTTTTCCTTCGATAAGCATGGGATGCGCTTCCTCGCTGTCGTCGTGCGTTTGCGAGGCGATCGCTAACATAGCGGCGGGCAAGGAACCAGTTGCGGCGACGGCACGCGGCGATACGCGAATGCGCAGGCTGATGATGTCCCAGATCGGAGA
>JBCAXC010000533.1:0-1723 GCA_038534255.1 Pseudomonadota bacterium | reverse complement strand
AGGAGCGCCAGCAACCCGTCCTCGTCGGCACGACGTCGATCGAGAAATCCGAGTTGCTGTCGGAGATGCTCAAGGACAAGGAGTACCTGAACAAGATCGGGATCGCAAAACCGATCAAGCATCAGGTTCTCAACGCGCGCTATCACGAACAGGAAGCCGAGATCGTTGCGCTGGCCGGGCAGCCGGGCGCTGTCACCATCGCGACTAACATGGCCGGACGCGGCACGGACATTCAGCTCGGCGGCAACCTCGACATGCAGTTGAAGTCTTGGATTGCGAACGAGGAGAAAAACGGTCGCAATCCGAGCGAAAAGGACATCGCCAAAAAGCAGGATGCACTTGAGTCAGAGATCAAGACCGCCAAGGAGCGCGCGCTCGAGTCCGGCGGACTCTATGTTGTCGGCACCGAGCGGCATGAAAGCCGGCGCATTGACAACCAGCTGCGCGGTCGCTCGGGACGTCAGGGCGACCCGGGTGCCTCCATTTTCTTCCTCTCGCTGGAAGACGATCTGATGCGGATTTTCGGGTCCGACCGGATGGACAGCATGCTGCAGAAACTCGGTCTGCAGGAAGGCGAGGCCATCACGCACACCTGGATCAATAAGGCGCTGGAGAAGGCGCAGTCCAAGGTCGAGGCGCGGAACTTTGATATCCGAAAGAACATCCTGAAATTCGATGACGTGATGAACGACCAACGCAAGGTCGTCTTCGAACAACGCATCGAACTGATGAGCGAGGACGACGTTTCCGAGACGGTCGACGACATGCGCTCTGAAGTGATCGAGGATCTCGTCACGACGCACATTCCGCCAAATACCTACGCCGAGCAGTGGGATGCGGAAGGGCTCGAAAGCGAGGTGCAGGAGATCTTTGGCCTCGACCTGCCGGTGAAAGAGTGGGCTGACGAGGAAGGGATCGCCGAAGAGCAGATCCAGGAGCGCCTTGCCGATCACGTCGAGCGTTCGCTCGCGAAGAAGCGGATCGAGCTAGGCTCGATGCTCATGTCGCAGCTGCCGCAGGCGCAGGAAGTCTACATGGCCGTGCAGGCGGAGGCCGAAGCCAACGACGGGCAGATCCCGATCGAGATGTTCCGTGACTTCGTCCAGGCGAGCAATGTGCTTGAAGTGGTCGAGAATGCAGGCGCTGACCCGTCAGCCGGCGATGTTGGTGCGGCTGCGTTGCGGCATCAGCAGAAATGGGTGCTGCTGAACAAGCTCGACGAGTTGTGGCGGGAACATCTGCTGCGGCTCGAACACCTGCGCGAGGTGATACAGCTGCGCGGGTTCGGACAGCGCGATCCGTTGAACGAATACAAGACGGAGAGCTTTACCCTGTTCGAGACGATGCTCGATCAGCTGCGGGTCAAGGTCACGCAGGACCTGATGACGGGTGGCCCGGCGGGCGACGATGACGATGCGCTGCTCGAGGAAGCCGCCGCCATGCCCGAGATGGAAATGCAGCTTGCCGATCCGCTCGGCGGTGACATGGTCTACGAAGACGGAACCGAGCTTTACGACGGTGTCGGCATTGACGGCGGTGTCGTCAACGAAACGGTCCGCTCCCGTCAGGCCGCCGCTGCTGTCGACCCGAGCGATCCCTCGACGTGGGGCAAGGTCTCACGCAACGCGCTTTGCCCCTGCGGCTCCGGCAAGAAATACAAGCACTGCCACGGGAAGCGCTGAGACGCCGGTCTGCGACAAGCGTAGTAACGAGCAATGGCCCC
>JBCAXC010000532.1:0-1725 GCA_038534255.1 Pseudomonadota bacterium | reverse complement strand
CGGCAAGTTCCTCACGGCGTTTGATGGCGCTGTCGTCGAGCGTGAACTTGCAATCCAGCGCGATGAGTGAGCCGTCGTCCGTCTGAACAAGCGGGTTAATCTCCATCAGTTCGGCATCATTCGCGCGGTAGGCATCATAGAGTTTCGATAGGATAAGCGCGAGCGCCGGCGCATTGCCGAGGCCCATCTTTGCAAGCTCTGATGTGATTTCCGTCAGGTCGCAGCCTTGCGCGATGTCGATCGGGATGCGGGCGAGCTTGTCCGGGTGTTCCTCGGCGATCTCCTCAATATCCATGCCGCCTTCGGGTGAGAAGAGCATCAGCGGACCCTTGCTTTCCGGGTCGTTCAGGACGGCCGCGTAGAACTCACGCGCGATCGGCACCTGGCCCTCGATGAGCAACGTCTCGACCTCATGCTCGCCGATGGTCATGCCAAGAATGCGTGCGGCTGCGGCCTCGGCGTCTTCGACTGTGGCGCACACCGCGATGCCGCCGGCCTTGCCGCGCTTGCCCGTTGGCACCTGCGCCTTCACCACGCACGCGCCGATTTTCTCCGCAGCGGCGCGCGCGGCCTGAACGCTCTCGACGACCTCGCCGGGTGGCGTGTCGATACCGGCAGCGCGCAGCAGGGGTTTGCCCGCGTGTTCGTTGAAATTCATGGGATGCTGTCCGTGGCGGCAGGTGGGCGTAATGCCCCGTTATGCGGATGGTGCGGTGCAAGCGCAAGCGGGTGACGGGGGAAGGTGGGGCCGCACACAGTGATCTATGGTGCAAGGTTGGGTGGCCCGCTCTGCGTCTTGTCGTTGCGCATTCGATCATCACGGCCCGCTGGACCAAACACGAGCACCGATCAAACACTTCACAACTCCCGTACGCCGCGGACTGTCGTTAACTATAAGCGATTCAATTGCTACCCATACAGAGAAACAGTATTTAGCAAGAAATGCCGGGTGTGTGGTGAGGTGTGGGAGTGAACTCAAGCCGTAAACGCGATTTTTCTTTCAAATCGAGGTCAAGTATCGGTCTTTCCTTAATGCCACAGCGCGCGCTGTGGTTTTGCGAGACCTTGTCTTTGCTCCATCCGGTTGTTCAACACAGCAAGGAGCAAAAAAATGGGACGAGCCCCTAGTCGACGGACAAGTCGGACACGCAAAACAGACGATGTTGAGGTCACGCTCGACATCGCCGGCATGTACTTCCGACGCAAGGTCATGGTTGCGGAAACTGCAACTGTGGAGGACGTCATGATCGCCGCGCGTGACGCGAACACTGCAAACGACGCTGAGTTTTCGTTCGACTCAGAAGTGATTGACGGGAAAACGTTTCTCGACGGGATCACCGTCAAGCATCGCAACGGCTCGGCAAAATCGGGACAGGATAACCGGCGCGTTTATCCTGACGGGACCTATCAGTACTATGATGACAGCGTGACGATCGATCCTGTTTCCGGACTGTTCAAACCCAAAGATCCAAACAAACTGTTTGTACTGGCATGGCAGTACTACGTGTACGACAAGGACGGGATCGACCTTTCCAGGTTCCGGTCCAAACCGCGGAAAGTGGTGCCGTTCACGACCAGCGATACAGACTTCGAGTTCAAGAGAGAGTTCGCGCCCTACACGGTCGTCTGGCGTCTCATCGCGATTTGGCTTGATAGCTACGGCGATAGCTTGAAGGTCTCCATGTCGATGGACGACTAGATCTTTCATCTGTCCGTCTTGTCAGA
>JBCAXC010000531.1:0-1743 GCA_038534255.1 Pseudomonadota bacterium | reverse complement strand
ACCGCGCGTTCGAGCTCTGCCCGACAGGCTGATCAAAACAGCCGACGGCAGGCACGCGCCCTACTGGGCGAGATTGACGAACTGCACGCGGCGATTTTCCGCCGCGGCAGGTTGATCGGGTCGCTTGAGTTGTTCCTCGCCGTAGCCGATCGCCAGTAGATTTTCCCCGTCGAGACGGAACGTCTCGACCAGAAAGCGACGGACCGATTGCGCCCGCGCTTTCGAAAGCCGCAGGTTGTACGCATCGTCGCCCCGCGCATCGGTATGTCCGATGATCATGAAGTCTGAGCCCTTCAGACGCGGATCGCGCAGTGCGAGACCGAGCTTGTTGAGATCGGGCATCGAGCGTGCGCGGATATCCGCCGAACCAGTGTCGAAATAAATCTCCACGTCGAGTGTCGGCAGCGCGTGCGCGGCAACAGTCTCCTGGATCTTCACACGGTCCTGCTGGGTCGTGCTCACCTGCGGCACGAAGCCGGGCGCCCGCACTTTCGCCAGAATCGAGCGCAGCTTCGCCTTCGCTGATGGTTTCTGTGCAGTGCCGCCTGAAAGGCTGCGTGTCTTGACGCCCCTGGTCTTGGCAGCTTTCGGCGCTTCAAGCGATTTCACGATGGACTCGGCCGATCCAATATCGCCAGCAAGCGCGGACGTGCTGAGCAAAACCGCCGCGGTTACCGCGAGGCCCGAGCGTCCCATGGAAGTGAACGTTTTCATTGCAGTGTCTCCTTCACGATAAGCATCCCCGCCATCGTGCATCACCGGGACTGAGTGGATACGCCAGAGCAATCCGGGCGCATCGCTGAACCGCCTACCGGATGTTAAATCTGCGAACCTTGCTCGCGCTGCCGTCAAAATAGGTCAGTCGCACATGCGCCGACTTCGCGCCCCTCGGTACCTTGCGATAAATCTTCGCATTTGACGGCACCGCGTGGGGATCGCGCTTGTCACACTTGGGCATAGGCCATGTCTTGAAGTCACGCGCCTCATTGAAGGCGTACTCGACCTTCGCGATTCCGCAGCGATAGCTCATGAGATGAGTGAAATACATCAGCCCCTTGTTGGAGCCGGGAAAGGCAACCCACGCCGTCCAGAGCTGCTCAAGAATCTGCTTTTGCCCGCCACGCAGCGCTGCATCGGGAGAAAACTTGATCGGAAAGACACCCGCCTCCTCACCGCGCTTGTCCCGCCATGTCACGTAGAGCGTTCCCTCCGGATGATCGCCGGGAATCGAAAACCACGTCACAGGCATCGGCGCACCGGTTCGCGGATCGAGCGCTGCCATGTGGCCGGTGACGGTGAACTCGCCTTCAGGTTCTGTGCGATAGCCGAACTGCAAGGCAGGCTCCGGAAGCGAGACCGAGACCTGCCATCCCTGGTTCGAGCGTGAAAAATTGGCGAGCGGTTGCGCTTTGCCGGGCTTCGGCGCCGGATCAATCTTCGGCAGGACCAGCGCGGTTTCGCCTTCCTTGAACGAGCGTTGTGTCCCTCTATCGCCGCTTCCCGGTGTGCCGGGGTTGAGCCGGACAGTGCCGATGATCTGGTCGTAGTACGATGGCAGTTGCGTGTGCCCGACCTGCGCCGCGAGATCGCGCACGGAGACCTGCGTCGCCTTCGCGATCTGCACGATCGAGAGGTTGGGCTCATCCAGTTTCTTCAGCAGCGTACGCGTGAACACCGAGTTGGGATTTCTGTCTCCGGGCAGGACTTTCTCCTCCCTGTCGACATTCCGCAGGCGGGGCCGGG
>JBCAXC010000530.1:0-1744 GCA_038534255.1 Pseudomonadota bacterium | reverse complement strand
AGCCAGCCGCCATGGGCCCGCATCAACTCATCGGCGATCGCAAGCCCGAGCCCGGTCCCGCCCTGCCGGGCCGAACCGACGAAGGCACGGAACAACGCATCGCGCGCCTTGATCGGGAAGCCGGGGCCGGTGTCGCGCACATGAATGATAACGCCGGACACCTCGCCTGATGCGGCATCGGCGCTGTCGCCGTTCCTGTCCGAGGCATGACCATTGCCAAACTCAAGGCTCATATTGCCATCAGGCCCGATCGCCTCCGCCGAGATTTCGACGCGCCCTTCAAGCTCCCGGCGCTGCGCGTCATCAAGCAGGGCCACGACCTGAGCCGCATTGCGCACGACGTTGCCGAGCACACGATAGAGCTGATCGCGATCGGCAAAAACCGTCAGATCATCTGACACATCAACGACCATCGACACGGCACCGGGGCCAAGCGGTGTCGCCTCAGTCGTCGGCAACCCGAGCTGGTCGGTCACCTCCTCAATGAACGGCAACAGCGCGAAATGACGACGCTGCGGTCGTGCTTCTTCGGCCCGTCCGTACCTGAGCGTGCTGCGACACAGATCGACCGCACGGTCGAGCGCACCGATCAGCTTTGGGGCAAAACGCTTCACGATCGGATCGTCAACAGCGGCAAAGCGATCGGAGATCAACTGCGCGCTCGCCAGCATGTTCCGCAGGTCATGATTGATCTTGCTGACAGCGAGCCCGAGCGCGGCAAGCCGATTCTTTTGCTTGAGGAGTTGGGACAGGTCGTCCTGCATGCGCGCGAGCTCACGTTCGGCAATGCCGATCTCGTCGCCACGCCCGGACGGCGTCAAAATGCGGGAGGCGTCTTCAGGGTCGGCGCTGTAGTGCTCCATGGCACGCACCATGCGCTGCATCGGGCGCACCAACAGCCAGTTGAGCGCAAGGTACACCAGCGAGGCTGCAATCATCGAGATGACGATCGAGAGCGCCAGGATATTGAGTCCGAATTCGACGAGCGCGGCGCGTAGCGGCGCTTCATCGACGACGATCTCAACGAAGGTCGCCTTGCCGTAGACGGTCTGGCCGATCACCCGGATGCTGCGCTTCGGCCCGTGGAAATAGACCATCACCGCATCACGGATCAGCTCCCACGTGCCCGCATCACGCAGATCGTAGACCGCATCGATCCGCGTCGGCATCGCGTCCTGGGCGATCAGCCGACGGAAATCCTTCTTAATGGCAACCGCGCGCACCCGTGCTGCAGTGAGAATTTCGCTCTTGAGCATCGGCGAGAGTTGGCCGTCGGGTGAGTCTTCTGCCGCCAGCGCAACAATCTGCGCCGCTTCGAGGCGATCCATCAGCCACTTTTCGCGGAAGTTGGCGACCGAGGGGAGAAAAATCAAAACCTCGGCCAGCATCACGCCGACAATCGTCAGCACCAGCAATCGCACGGACAGCCCGGGCCCGCGCAAACGCGGTTGCGCATCGTCAGGGTCGGGCCGCCCACCCTCAGCCGGTGGCACGGAATGCAGGCGGGGGCTCGTCATCAACGATTAGCCGAAGCGCGAGAGAAACGACACGACCCTGCGCACCATCGGGTTGGCGAGCTTGGGAACAAAATGAGAGGACGCGGCACGTTTGTTCACTTCCGCCAGGGTCGGATAGGGCGAGATGTAACCGGTAAAGGCCTTGATATTCATCCCATTGGCAACGGCGAGCGCCCACATCTGAATGATGTCTCCGGCATGCGCACCGCAGATCGTGGCACCGAGAA
>JBCAXC010000529.1:0-1766 GCA_038534255.1 Pseudomonadota bacterium | reverse complement strand
CAGCATCCAGCTTGGTGGCGCCGCGAGCGTGCTGTGCCCCTCCTGGGGACCGCCGTTCGTGCACGACCTCGATGACGGGCGGCGTTACGCAAGTCATCGAGACCTGGAACGCTTGGTGAAGCTGCATCACACCCTGCCGTGGCTGCACCATTCAGGCGGTGTTGTTTGCGAACCGGTCGACCTGCCGGCCAACAAGCGTCATCTGGATATCCTCTACGCCCACATCCGCTGGTCCGATCGGCCCTTCATGGGCGCATTCATCGGGGCGGAACGGGCCGGCCATGCGATCGACATGGCGCGCATACTGTTCGGGGAGGATTTTGTTGCCGAGAATGCGGTGCTCTACTGCGTCTCGAACACCAATGCACCGCTGGTGATGGACAGTCACATGTCGGGCGCACTCAAAACCTACGCCCGCGCCGGACAGCCTGTCGCCTGCACACCTTGGGTGCTGACCGGCGCGATGTCGCCAACGACAGTAGCTGGGACACTGGCCCAGGTGCTGGCGGAGACCATGGCCACGTTGACGCTTGTGCAATTGATTGCACCGGGCGCGCCGTGCCTGATGGGGAGCTTCGCCTCGACGATGTCGATGAAATCCGGCGCACCGACATTCGGCACACCGGAAGCCGGCCTCCTGGTGCTCGCCGCCGGCCAACTGGCGCGTCGACTTGGTGTGCCGCTCCACACGGTCGGAACGCTGAGTGCCTCGAAACTGCCCGACGCGCAAAGCCAGCAAGAGGCCGCGTGGGGCCTGATGATGTCGATGTTTGCCGGTGCGAACCTCATCAACCATGCGACCGGTTGGCTGGAGGGCGGATTGGTCACGTCGTTCGAGAAGACGATCCTTGACCATGATCTATGCGGAAAGGTCGCGCGGTTTTTCGACGGCATCGACATGAGCGACAACGCGCAGGCGATGGCGGCCATTGCCGCGACGGGGCCGGGGCAACACTTTCTGGGCTCCGAACATACGCAGGCAAACTTCATGTCCGCGCTTTTTCGTCCCTGGACGCCGGACGACAATTCCTTTGAGCAATGGGATGCGGCGGGTTCGCAAGATGCAGCGCAGCGGGCCAACGCTGTTTGGAAGGAGCGGGTCGCAGCGTACGAAGATCCGGGGCTCGATACTGAGAAGGATTCCGAGATCCTCGACTACATTGTACGCCGCAAGTCGGAGCAACCCGACCGGGATTATTTTTGATGCCGCGCACTCTGATCATTGGCGGCGGCGCGGTTGGCCTGAGCGTGGCCTACCATCTGGCCAAGCGCGGCGCGGACGACGTGACGTTGCTGGAACGCAATCAACTCACGTCAGGCACCTCGTGGCATGCGGCCGGAATTGTCGGGCCGCTCCGGGCCACACCGAACATGACGCGTTTGGCGATGGCAGCGCTCGATGTTTTCCCGGCGCTTGAGGACGAGACAGGTCTGTCCACCGGCTACAAACGAACCGGGGGCTACTGGCTGGCGCGCGAAGATGCCCGGCTCGATGAACTTCACCGGATCGCGGATCTTGGCGCAACGCAGGGGCTTTCGCCTCGGATGGTCGCGCCCGCAGATGTGCCGATGGAGATGCTCGCGCTCTCCGATCATGTGGGTGCGCTCCACGTGCCCGAGGACGCCAACGTCAACCCGGTCGATCTGTGCATGGCCTACGCCCGCGCCGCGCGGGACCGCGGTGTGGTGATCCGCGAAGGCGTGTGCGTAACGCGTCTGCTCACGGATGCAGATCGCGCGACCGGCGTTGTGCTGGCCGATGGAAC
>JBCAXC010000528.1:0-1775 GCA_038534255.1 Pseudomonadota bacterium | reverse complement strand
ATCGCTGAGGCGCTCAAACCGGTGCTGCGTCCTGCTCGGCAGGGCTGCGATAATCGCGATAGGCGCGCTGTGTCACGATGTGGTCGGCGATGAACTTTGCGTCGTGCCACACGCCCCAGATGAAGGCGGAACCACGGCGTGACAGCCAGGGCAGTCCGAGGAAGTAAATTCCCGGCTCGACGGAGACACCGCGGCGATGATCCGGTTTTCCGGCGTCGTCGAATGCATCGACATTCAACCAGTCAAACTCGAGTGCGTAACCGGTTGCCCAGATGATCGTGGAGATGCCTGCTGCCGCGAGATCGAGTTCGCGGATCGGTGTGCGGATGCAGGCGGCGTCCGGCAGGCGGCGACGCGCATTCGGCTCCGAGGGGAGATCCAGGCCGTTGCGAGCGACGTAAGCATCGGCCGCGTCGAGCATCGCATCGTGGTTGGCATCTCCGTTGGCGATGTTCGTGACCAGATCACCCGCAAAGCTCAAGATGCCGTTGTCATAGCCTTGCGTCATGCCGAGCAGGGTCATGCCGTCGTTGGCGAAGCGTCGGAAATCAACGGTCCGTCCGCCGTTCGCACCGCTGACGGCAATCGTGACGTGCGCTGTGCGCGGATCGATGGTCGCGAGATCCCATTTGCCGAGCACACCGAGCCACCAGCAGAAATCCCGCCCGCGATAGCTGCGTGGTGGGCGGTCGTGCGGGCCAACGGAGAGAAATGTGTCGCGTCCACTCGCCTGGAGCTCTTCGGCGATCTGGGCGCCAGACGATCCGGCGCCGACAACCAGCACGCCGCCCGGAGCCAGCTGATCCGAATTGCGATAGCTTTCAGAGTGGATCTGGGTCACCGGCGCTTCAGGCGGCACCACCGGTGGCACAAGCGGGCGCTGGAACGGGCCGGTCGCCGCGACGATGTTCGCAGCTTCGATACGGCCCTGCGATGTGTCGACGACGAAGCCCGGTGCCGCGCTCTTGCGTTTCACGCTGGTGACAGTGACGCCGCAGCGGATTGGTGCATCGACCTGCGCCGCGTAGCTCTCTAGATACTCGACAACGCCGTCTTTGCCGGGAAATCCGTCTGGGCCGCAGCAGGCGAACTCCATGTTGGGAAAGCGGTCATGCCAGGCTGGGCCGTTCGCGACCAGACTGTCCCAGCGACGCGTGCGCCAGCTCTCGGCGATACGATCGCGCTCAACCACGAGATGGGTGATACCCGCGTTGCCGAGGTGCTCGCTCATCGCGATGCCGGCCTGGCCAGCACCGACAACCAGCGTATCGATTGTCTCTGTTGTCATCGCGCTGTGCTGTTGCGTTTCGTTGGCCTGTTCCTCATTTTGCAGTTGAGACAAATGACACGCCGCAAAGCAAGGTGTCGTGACGTCCCTGGCGGCCTCCCACGGCGCGGAGCTGCGTGTGACTTCTGTGACACAAGGGCGTGTACGTGTGCTAAAGAGCACGTCGCGCGCCGAGTTGTGCCGGCACGCAGCGCAGTTTTACGAACAGGGAGGCCGCGATGGCGGAAGCAGCAACTGAATGTTGTACAGGACCGGGCTATGCCTCGCCGCAGGAGGCCATCAAGGCGCCGCGCGAGAAAGTCGTCTACACGATTTGCATCTACACGGGCACGGGGATTGAAAAGCCGGACTATCTCGCAACGATTGATGTCGATGAGGAGAGCGCGACCTACGGCGAAGTGATCCATCGGACCGAGATGCCGACAATCGGCGACGAGTTGCACCACATGGGCTGGAATGCGTGCTCGTCGTGTCCGAATGACACGAC
>JBCAXC010000527.1:0-1797 GCA_038534255.1 Pseudomonadota bacterium | reverse complement strand
GATGCCCATCTTCTTGGCGATGAAGTTGCGCTGGACGGTTTCAAGCTCACTGTCATCCGTGCCGTCGACGACGCGCAGCTGCAGAAACTCGCAGACAGCATGAAGATGGTCATCGAGAACCGCGATGCGCTCTACGTCGCCGGCACGGATGACAGTGAGCTTGAAACCGTCCAGCGCAACTTCATCGCCAAGAAGATGGGCATCGACGACAAGGACAAGGGCATGGAGATTGCCCGTGCTGTCGCCTCGAAGATGTCAGCGATCCAGATGAAGAATCGCGCAGCGTTCTATTATCTCTGCATGAAGCACGGCTGAGGTCCGCCGAACGCGGCTAGGCAAAGACGTCTCGCTCGGGATCGCGACCACGACGCAACCGAACGCCACGCCCTCCCCGGGTGTGGCGTTTTTCGTTTATCGCTTGCGGTGCGGACGGTGGCGCGTGGCGGGCGTACCGCCGAAGGCACGTGCGTTCTTGTAAGATGGTGCCCGTCTTGCGGCCCGCGTGCGTCGTCTCGGCTTCCGCTTTGCCGTCGCATAGCGGACACGCTTGCGTGATGCGCGGGATTTTGTTCCGCGTCGCACGATGCGGGTTCGGGTGAACCGTCGTTGCTCGGTTCGATAGGGCACATATCCTTCAGGTCGCCACTCCGTCAGTGGCGCATCTGCAGAGGCTAGAACAAGCACGCGATTGCCGACCCGCACGCGGGAGAATAAATCGACGACGTCGTCGTTCAGCATGCGGATGCAGCCATCGGATGACGCAAAACCGATTGAGGCCGGGTCCGCGGTGCCGTGGATCAGACGATAGCGCCAGCCGAGCCCGAGCGCCCGCACACCAAGCGGATTAAGTGGTCCCGCCTCGACCCGACGCGGCAACGTCGGATCTCGTCGGCGCTGGTTGGGTGTGGGTGTCCATGTCGGGCGACTGCGGCGGGTCGTGATCCGCGTCTCGCCAAGGATGTCCAGGGCGCCGCGCGCTGTCCCGATCTGGTATACGCGCGCCGTGGTCGGGCTCTCGACAAGGTAGAGGCGCTTTTCCTTCACGTGCACGACGACGGTGCCTGGTTTGTGACTGGAGGAAAATGCTGTCGTGTGCGCCGCCAAATGCGGGTTGTTGTGGACCGGGCCGGTGCGTGGATTTTGCGCGGCTGTCATGCGAACCGCCCACGGAACGTATGTCGATTCCTCGGTCGCGGGCGTCGGCAGGCTGACCGTGCGCTGGCTGGAAGCGACGGCCTGCAGCGAAGGGCGTCGTGCCGGCAGGGCGACGGTGACAGACGCCGGACTGCGTTCGCTCGTAGCGGCATCGGCTACAACTGTCTGCGCCGCAACCGACGGCGGCAGGATGGCCGGGTGGAGATCGGCGATGATGCGTTGAGCGCTGCGACGCGGCGCGTGGATCGTCAGCGCGGCAACGCGACGGTGCATTTCCGCCCGTCGATAAATCTCCGCACTCCAGACTGTGTTCCAGACGCGTGCGGGGTTGCGGCTCGGCGCGCGTGCGATCCGGTGGGTCTTCGGCGGATGGCGGTGGAAATGACTGAGCAGCGCCGCGCGCGCAACGCGCTTGGGCGGCGGATTTACTTGCTCGTTAACTGTCACGCTTTCGACAGAGACCGGGTCGGCCGTTGCATAGGTGATGCGCTGGCGCGTGCCGTTGGCTGCGAACGAGAAGTCAGTTTCACGCGCGGCACCCATCAACCGCGCCATCTCCACGGTCTCGAGTGACAGGAGTTCAAGGGTCGGCGCAGTCTTGCGATCGCTGATGGCGTGGGGGCCGGGGACCGCCTCGGCGAA
>JBCAXC010000526.1:0-1801 GCA_038534255.1 Pseudomonadota bacterium | reverse complement strand
CGGCAGGGCAAGGGGACATTTGTCGTCGAGCAGACGCCGGCGGATGTCCATTTCCGGTTCTTCAACGTGTTTGAAGCGGATGGCACGCGCGTCCTGCCCGGCAGTCGTGGCACCCGCGTGCGTTCTGGCAAGGCCAATGCGCAAGAGCGTACGCGGCTCAGGCTCGACGCGGGCGCGCTCGTCTGGCGGATCACACGGCTGCGCACGCTGGAAGATCGCGCCTTCATGCAGGAGCGCGTTATTCTCCCCGCCGCACTCTTCCCGCAACTCGACGCGCGAGACGGCGGTATTCCGAACACGCTCTACGACATGTTTCAGGCTGACTTCGGCGTGCTGATCGTGCGGGCGAGCGACGCTGTGTGTGGCGCCGGATGTCCGGCCGCGCTGAGCGGGCCCTTCGGGATCGCCACCGGTTCGCCGATCACAGTGATCGACCGGGTTGCGTATGATCTTGATGAGACGCCCGTCGAGTGGCGCACGAGTTTCGGTCATCTCGACGGCATGGTGTATCGCGCCAATGTTGGTTGAGGCGACGAAAAGCGGAAGGGAGAATAATTTTTGAGCTACACGATCGACTTGACCGGACGGACTGCACTTGTGACTGGCGCTTCGAGCGGCCTCGGCCTGCACTTTGCGACAACGCTTGCGCAGGCGGGCGCGAATGTGGTGCTCGCAGCGCGACGAAAGGATCGGCTTGAGGCGACTGCCGAGACACTGCGCCGCGATGGCTGTCGCGCGCATGTTGTCGAAATGGATGTGGCTGATCCGCAGAGTGTCACAGCAGGCATCGATGACGCTGTGGACACTGCCGGTGCACTGGATATCTGCGTCAACAACGCCGGGATTGCTGACGAGCGTTGGTTCGCCAAGACATCAGAAGACGACTGGCGCCGCACCATGGACGTCAATCTCGACGGGGTGTTCCGCGTCGGGCGCGCCGCTGCCAACGTGATGCGTGAACGCGGCACCGGCGGCAGCATTATCAACGTCGCGTCCGTGCTAGGGATCGCGGTTCGCCCGGCCGTCTCCGCATACTGCGTGTCCAAGGCCGCGGTCATACAGCTGACCAAGGCGATGGCGCTCGAACTGGCGCGCGATGACATCCGCGTCAATGCGCTCGCACCCGGATACTTCGAGACCGACCTCAACAGCGCGTATCTCAAAAGCGACGAAGGCGCGGCGCTCATCTCGCGCATTCCGATGAAGCGGTCGGGCCGCTATGAGGAGCTCAGCGGGCCGCTTCTGCTGCTCGCCAGCGACGCCGGTCGCTACATGACCGGCAGCGTGCTCACCGCCGATGGTGGTGTGTTGTTGGCGACGGGGTGAGGGGAGGAATTACGCAGTGGTCTTGTTAGTGAGGGTGCGGGACCAGTCCCGGAGGAAGAGAGCGACACCCCAAGTCAGCAGGACGAGAATTGCGAGCCAGCAGAGGATGGTCACGATCAGGAGCGGGGTTTCAAGGCTGAGCTCGAACTGGAATTGCTCGTAGTAGGAGAACATCCGGAACGCGGTTGAGAGCCCGCCGACAACGCACAGGATTAATATCCGTCTCTGGATAGCGGCATGTCGTTTCACCAACGGGCTTGCGTCCTTGAGCTTGCCTGCACGCAGTGACATCGCGACGACGACGATGCCCGCCAGGGCAATGAGGGAGACGAAGCTCAGCAAGATATCGGGGACTCCCCGGACGCTGAATGCCAGGACGGGAAGTCCCAGCGTGACGACGAGGATGAGATAGTTTGCTGCTGTGCGGCTCATTTCGGACACCCCGCACGTCAGAAAGTCAGACGGGCGGGGTGTC
>JBCAXC010000525.1:0-1809 GCA_038534255.1 Pseudomonadota bacterium | reverse complement strand
TGGTCAATCCGGGCTGCGAACGCCTTGAGGATGTCTGCGCGGGTGGCGAAGGCGGCGCGCGCATCGGCGAGCGAGACCTGCGCCTCACCCGCGATCCGGGTGAAGGTGACATCGGACCAGTCATGCTCACCGGCGATCTTCAGGGTTGCTTCGATGATGCGATCCTGGGGACTCTCTGCGTCAAACATCGCGGCTCTCCGGATTTGCAGTCTCAGGGCAGTCGAGGCGCACGACCCAGCGTGTCGATAGCGGGCTTGCGCGAAAATCTTACGGGGCGCTGCAGCATCAGCGACGGTTGGGGGAGATCGTCGGCCGGTGCGCGCCCCGCTGACACGATGTGGGTATCGCGGAATGGCTTGCAAGGGCCTTGCACGCGTTGCGCAACGCGCCCTCAGAGTTTGCGTGCTTTCAGCGAGATCGAGACCGGCGGGCCCGTCATGTCGTCGGGCAGGCGGAACATGCGATCGCCATTGGCCACCATTTCCGGCACGGCCTGCCACGGCAACGTATCGTGCTCGTGGAGAAATTCGAGCGTCAGCCCCGCGCCGATCAGCGCACCAAGGACATCGGAAAGGGGATGGATCCACTCATACTGCCGCTGATTGACAAGCTCCGTCCCGTCGCCCGCGTAGGATCGGCGTTCGTCGAACCCGAGCGCGCCGTCTGCCCCCTGGCTGCGCCTGGGATAGGCGAAGGTGAGTTTGCCGCCCTCGGTTTCGAGTTGCGTCATTGTCGGGTGGATGTCGGCGAAATAGAGCCGACCGCCCGGCTTGAGCAGCTTGCCGATGGTCGCGGCCCAGCGGAACACGTCGGGCATCCATCCGATCGTGCCCCATGTGACATAGACCATGTCGAACGTGTCGGGTGTCAGCTGCGACAGCGCGTCATAGATTGGCGCACAGACGAACGTGATGTCACCGACCTCACGCGCTGCAAATCCGCGTGCCTGAGCAATCGCCGCGGGAGAAAAATCAACACCGGTCACGCTGGCGCCGCGCCGGGCGAGCGAGATAGTGTCGATCCCGAAGTGACACTGCAGATGAGCGATGTTGAGCCCGCTGACATCGCCGATCTCGTTGGCTTCGATCGGCATCAGGGTGTCATTGCCTGCGGCGAAACCTTCAACGTCGTAGATGTCTGTCGTATCCCGCAAATGGATGGCGACGCGCTCGTTCCAGCTCGCGAGGTTGGCGCTCAATTGCGCTTCAACGGTCTCGGCGAAAGGGGCGGGCTCTGGTTGAGCCGGCGAAGCGTCTGCCGTTTCGTTCCGGGAAGTTTCGCTCGGCAGGACGTCACTCATGGCCATTTCACCTCGGGCGGCATTGACGAAAGAATGCTGTCAACGTTGCCTCCGGTCTTGAGGCCGAACGTCGTGCCGCGATCATAGAGCAGATTGAACTCGACATAGCGACCGCGACGGATGAGCTGTTCGTCGCGGTCAGTGTCCGTCCACGGATTGTTGAAGTTTGCGCGCACGAGTTGCGGATAAATCTCGAGGAAGGCGCGCCCGACATCGCGCGTGAAGGCGAGGTCGTCGTCATAGGTACCGGTGTTCAGGTGGTCGTAGAAGATGCCGCCGATGCCGCGCATCTCGTCGCGATGCGGGAGATAAAAATAGCGATCGCACCACGCCTTGTAGGCATCGTAGTCAGCAATGTCGTGCGCATCGCAGGCCGCTTTCATTGCGTCGTGAAAAGCGATGGTGTCGGGGTCGTCCTGCGTGCGGCGCCGGTCCAGCACAGGCGTCAGATCGGCCCCGCCGCCAAACCATGACTTTGTCGTCACGACATAGCGCGTGTTCATATGGAC
>JBCAXC010000524.1:0-1817 GCA_038534255.1 Pseudomonadota bacterium | reverse complement strand
AAGACGGTCGGGCTGCGGGATACCTGGGCGAAACAGAAGGGCTGATCCCAACGTGCGCCGCGCCGTCACGCGGTTCGCACATGTGCCAGATGGTAGCTCGCGGAGTAGCTTTCCGGGATTTCGGTTCGTACGTCAGCGTCTGTGACTTCCTCGATCAGGCGACGCGCGAGACGGTGCGCGATGCCGAACGAGATCTTGTACCCTCCCGTCAACGCCCAGAGCTGCACGTTTTGCGTACTGCTATGGTGACTCATTTCACCGACGATCGGCTCCTTGGCGGCACATCGCGGTCGCACGCCCGCCCAGTGCGCGACAACCGTGCCGCGCGCAATCGCCGGGCAAAGTGCGGAAGCCCGTTCAATAAACGCTGCGGCTGCCGCGGGTGGGGCGGATCGTGGGTCGTCGTAGGTCATTTCGCTGGTGCTGCCGATGGCGCATCGCGTCGGGCTGTGCGGGACGACGTAGACGCCATTGTCGTAGAGCACGGGGCGCGACGTTGGTTGGGCTTCGATTTCGATGACTGCGGCCTGCCCCTTCACGCCGCCGCCGAAGTCATTGCCGGTCACACGCTGCAGGAGAGAAAAAGATCCCACGCCCGCAGCGACCACAATGGTGTCGGCTGCGATGTCGAGAGACCCGCTTACCCCGTGGAGACGACCGGTTGCGAGGTCGATATCGCAGACGGGAGTGGCTTCGATGAGCGTGCCTCGCGCACGTACGTCTGCGGCAAGTGCAGCGATATAATCCTCCGAAAGCGCGCGCGCCGAAAGCGTGTCATGCAGCACGCCGAGTGGCGCTTCGTCTGGGCTGATCCAGCCCTCGTAGGCTGCGGCGTCCTGGAGGGTAAGGTCAAACGCGGGAGTGTTCGCGGTGTGGTCGGTGCGCCAATGGGTTTTGGCTTCGGCGATGGCGGTTTCTACGCTGGCGCGAAAACGTTCCGTGCGTACCGGCATGATGCGTCCACACCGCGCATAGCCTGCGGCGCGCCCGGTATCGGCCTCCAACCGCGCGACAAGTCCCGACAGTTCAGCGAGCGCTGCGAACTGGAACGCCTTCTTGGCACTCATAGAGCGGGGGAGGTGTGGTAGGAGAGCGCCGAGCACTGTGCCGCTCGCGCCCGCGCCGCACCGATCGGCTTCGACAACAACCGTCGTAAGGCCCGCGTCGAGCGCGTGGCGGGCGGCCCAAAGACCCATGATCCCACCGCCGATGATGGCCACGTCATATGTCACGCACTGACCCCGATCCCGACCCCGATGCTCCGGAGATGCCTGATGACGCAAGCGCGGCGGCGTTGCAATGGCGGCGTCCGGGCGATGGGGCGTCGCCGTCTGCAAACGACGATGCATGCGTGCCTCTTTCCGCACGGTTCGACGACACCTACTTCTCGATCGATGACGGTCTGGCGGAGACGCGGGAGGTTTTTCTTCGCGGTAACGGGCTGCCGGAGCGATGGCAGGATGCCGGCCGGGACACGTTTCGCATCGGCGAGTTGGGTTTTGGGACCGGGTTGAACTTCTTTGCATCCCTGTGCGCGTGGCAGGCCGGCGCTGCGCAGCGCAAGGTGGCGTCTCTGACGTTTGTGAGCTTTGAGCGCTATCCGCTCAAGCCCGAGGACATGGCGCGTGCACTCCAGACCTGGCCCGAGGTCGTGGGCGTTTCCGCGCCGTGGCTGGATGCTCTGGCGGCGGTTGCGTCGCCCGATGACGGAGACATCAATATCACAATCGGCGACTGCACGCTCGAGCTTGTCGTTGGTGATGCGCGTCGGCGGATCCACGAGATGCGCGTGCCCGTCGATGCGTGGTATCTCGACG
>JBCAXC010000523.1:0-1827 GCA_038534255.1 Pseudomonadota bacterium | reverse complement strand
GCGGCCGGACTTGCAACCGCCGCCGTGGTCGCCTGCTCGACCGCCCGATCCAGCTGACCGCACAGGGCAACCGCCTCTTCGTCTGCCCCAAGCGCACGCAACGTTGCTGCAAAATCTTCCGCGGATTCACCGATCAGAAACGCAGCGCGCAGCCGGTCAAAGCAATCTGTCAGCCCGGCAATGCCTCCATCCTTGGCGCGACCACCCGCAATCCAGAAGATGTCGTCAAAGGCAGTCAGTGCATGACCTGCGGCTTCAGCGTTCGTGCCTTTGCTGTCATTGACGAACAGGACGCGTCCGCCGGGTTTCGGAAGATGACCAACATATTCGAGTCGATGCGCGAGACCGGCGAACGTATTCAGTCCCCGCTGCAGCGCCTCGGGCGGCACATCCATCGCGGTCGCCAACATCCAGGCGGCCGCCACGTTTTGCCCATTGTGGGCGCCGCGCAATGCGAGATTGGAGGAAAAGTCTGCGGCCTCGATCGGCGTTCCGTCGCGATAGAGAAACAGCTTGCCGTCACGCGCGGCAAGACCATCGCTTGAATCCGCGCCGGTCGTGATCCTGATCGGTGTAGCGGCAGGTGGGATATGTTTTGCGATCGCTGCGCTCAGCGGATCATCAATTCCGACGACGGCCGTATCACCGGCTCCGAGCTGCTGAAAAATCCGGGCCTTGACGGCGGCATAATGCTCCAGCGAGCCGTGTCGATCGAGATGGTCGGGCGTGATGTTCAGCAGTGCCGCGCCCTGCGGGTGAAGCGATGGCGTCAGGTCGATCTGGTAGGAGGAAAATTCAATCACGTAGACGCGCGTCGCATCGAACGGGGCGAGACCCAGCACGGCGTCTCCAATGTTGCCCCCGAGCGAGACCTCGCATCCGGCCTCGCCAAGCAGATGCGCCGTCAGTGCACTGGTGGTCGATTTGCCGTTGGTGCCAGTGATGGCGAGCACGCGCGGCACTGCCCCGAGGTCACGCGCTGCCTCGTCACGCGCGCGGAAAAACAGCTCGGTATCACCGATGATCTCGACGCCGGCCCCGCGTGCCTTTTCGACCGTCCAGTGAGGCTTTGGGTGGGTCAGCGGAACGCCGGGGGCAAGCACGAGCGCGGCAATGTGGGACCAGTCAATCTCTGCCAGATCGGCCACCGTCACGCCGAGCTCAGACGCGCGGGCACGACCGAACTCGCCGTCATCCCACGCGACAACCTCCGCGCCGCCGGCCTTGAGCGATGCGGCGGCCGTCAACCCCGAGCGCCCGAGACCAAACACGGCCACGGTTCGGCCGGCAAATGTGTTGCAGATGATCATGGGAGGGTTCTATCGGGATTCGTCCGCTGCGGCGCGGGCCGTCGATCCGTGCCCGCCTTAGTCTGACTTCGCTGGCGCCCGTTTTGTTGTCCGGGGTTTGCGTTTGCGCGGTGCGGCGACAGGTTGACTCTCTGGCGGAAACACGAGCTGGCGATGCGGATAGGGGATCGATATCCCGGCGTTATCAAGCGCCAGTTTCACGTCACGCGTGAGGTCAAAACGCGTTGCGAAGAAATCGGCCTGCGCGACCCAAGCACGGATCTCCAGATTCACGGAACTGTCGGCCAGCGCCTTGGTAATGACCTGCGGGGCGGGTGTTTGCAGGAACCGGTCATCCGCCGCGACCACCCGCAGCATGATCTCACGCGCCGCTGCGATGTCCGCGTCATAGGAAATGCCGACCTCGAGATCGACGCGCATCTCAGGGAACGCGTTGTAACTCGAAATCACGTTGCCGAAGATCGCAGAGTTCGGCACGTGACGGAGCACGTTCTGCGGGGTCTTCAGCTCGGTCATG
>JBCAXC010000522.1:0-1831 GCA_038534255.1 Pseudomonadota bacterium | reverse complement strand
CCCTGGGGGACCTTCCTCACCTGCGAAGAGAACTTCAACGGATATTATTCCGCATCCGATCCGGCCTGGTCAGCGGATGACCACGAGACACGCTACGGCATCCGCGCGGAGGACTGGGGCTACGGATGGGCGAAGATCGACCCGCGCTTCGACGCATCGCAAGACCCGAACGCACCCAACCATATGGGCTGGGTCGTCGAAGTTGATCCGTTCCGTCCGGATCAACCGCCGGTGAAGCGCACGGCCCTCGGCCGCTTCAAGCATGAGAATGCGGAGGTCGTGGTCGCGCGCGACGGACGCGTCGTGGTTTACATGGGAGACGATGAGCGCGGAGAATATCTCTATCGCTTCGTGAGCGACGGGCGCTGGATCGACGGAGGATCGAGTGACGGATTGCTGGACAAAGGCACGCTGTTCGCCGCCCGCTTCGACGATGATGGCACGGGCCGTTGGCTGCCGCTCACACCGCAAAGTACCGGCCTCGCTGATGCAGCTGAAATTTGCGTCCGTACCCGCCAGGCCGCCTCAGCCGTTGACGCCACCACGATGGATCGGCCGGAGTGGGTCGCCGCGCATCCCGACGGGACGCAAGTGTTCTGCGCCCTCACGAACAACAAGAACCGCGGCAAAAAACCGAACGCTGGCGGCGACGCGCAAACAGTCGGCGGGGTCAATCCGCGCGCGAACAATCGTTACGGCCAGATCGTGCGCTGGCGCCCGAACGCAGATGATCACGCAAGCGACACGTTCCGCTGGGATCTGTTCGTGCTCGCGGGCAATCCGACCGTGCATGACGATGCCAACGCCGGCTCTGCAAACGTGACACCGGACAACATGTTCAACGCGCCGGACGGGCTTGCCGTCGACAGCCGCGGCATCCTGTGGATCCAGACCGACGGCAAGACGAGCAACACCGGGCGGTTCGCTGGCATGGGCAACAATCAGATGCTTGCGGCCAATCCGCAAACCGGCGAGATCAAGCGCTTTCTGACAGCTCCCGCAGGTGCGGAGGTCACTGGCCTTACATGGTCACCGGATCGCCGCACCATGTTCGTCGGCATCCAGCACCCCGGAGAAAAAGCACCAAGCACGTGGCCGGATGGTGGGCTGCCGCGCTCGGCGGTTGTGGCGATCACACGCGACGACGGTGGCCGCGTTGGTTGAGACTGTGCACACCGCGCGATCTGCGAAATGGAGACCCCGATGGAGTTGAATGCGGATTTCTCAAAGCGGGTGGCCGTGCACAGCGCCAACCTCGACTGGGTCGCTTCGCCGATGGCGGGCGTTGACCGGCGGATGCTTGACCGACTGGGCGATGAAGTCGCGCGAGCCACGTCGATCGTCCGCTACGCCCCCGGCAGTCATTTCTCTCCCCATGTGCACGCTGGCGGCGAGGAGTTTCTCGTTCTCGATGGCGTGTTTCAGGACGAGCACGGTGACTTCCCGGCTGGCAGTTACATCCGCAATCCGCCGCAATCGTCCCATACGCCAGGCTCGGAACCTGGCTGCACCATCTTCGTCAAGCTCTGGCAGTTTGATCTCGCGGATCGCGCCGAAGTGCGCATCGACACATCGTCCAGTGAGAACTGGCAATCCGCGTCCGATCGCGCCGGTGTCGAGGTCATGCAATTGCATGACGATCCGCGCGAGACCGTACGGCTCGAACGATGGGCGCCGGGCACACACGTGTCACTCGATGCCGCGGGCGGCATAGAAGTCCTCGTGCTGCAAGGCGGCTTTGAGGAAGCCGGGGAGAAATTCTCGCACCAGAGTTGGCTCCGCCTGCCACGCGCGACCACAACAACGGCGACGGCGGGCGCCGAAGGCGCAC
>JBCAXC010000521.1:0-1834 GCA_038534255.1 Pseudomonadota bacterium | reverse complement strand
CCAGGCGTCGGCACCGCTCTCCTGAAACGCGGTCATGATGCGTTCGATCAATGCGCCGGACGCATTCCACTGCGCGTTCGGGATGTAATCGTTGGTGCCTTTCCTCACAAAAACCGTGATCGGCACACCCCACGCCCGTTGGCGCGACAGCACCCAGTCCGGCTTGGCCTCGATCATCCCGCGCAGACGGTTCTGTCCCGCGGGAGGCACGAAGCGGGTGTCGTCAATCGCCTCCAGCGCGACACTGCGCAACGACGCTTTCGCCCCACCCTCCGGCAAATCGAAAGCCTCATCCATCCCGATGAACCATTGCGGCGTATTGCGGAAGATCACCGGCTTCTTGGAACGCCATGAGTGCGGATACTGATGCTTCAGTCGACCGCGCGCAAACAGCATGTTCGCGCCGATCAACGCCTCGATGACCGCCTTGTTGGCGTCGCCCTTCTTGCCCTTGTCGGTGATCACCTGCTTGCCTTCAAAGCCCGGCGCATCCGACGTGAACTTTCCATCCTCACCAACGGTGTAGGGGATCGTCGTGTCCATGCCGCGCGCCTTCAGGTCACCCGCCTTCTCCATCCAGATGTCGAAGTCCTCGCGGCCATGTCCCGGCGCCGTGTGGACGAAGCCTGTACCGTCCTCATCGGTCACGTGGTCTCCGGCAAGGAGTGGCACGTCGAACGTGTAGTCGTCGCCGGCGAGCGGGTGCTGGCAAACCATCTCGGCCAATTGGCTGGTCGCGACATCCTGCGTCTCATCGAGCGAGATCTTCGCTTTGCCAGCGCACGCGCCAGCCAACGATTTCGCCATGATAAGGCGGTCACCCGGCTGCGGACCAAAATCGTTCTCCGCCGCGCTAACCTCGTAAAGTGCGTAGCTAACGCGGGGAGAAAAAGAGATCGCGCGGTTGCCGGGAATGGTCCACGGGGTCGTCGTCCAGATCACGATCGAGGCACCTGAGAGCGGTGCAACGGCGTTGTCGGTCAAGCTGTCAGGACGCACGACCGGCGCACCCGGCGCGGCAGTTGTCTCTTTCACCGGAAACTTCACCCACACCGTATCACTCTCGTAGTCGTGATACTCGACCTCGGCTTCCGCCAGCGCGGTGCGTTCCACGACCGACCACATCACCGGTTTCGATCCACGATAGAGCAGCCCGTTCATCGCGAACTTCATCAGCTCGTTCGCGATCCGCGCTTCGGCGTCGAAGGCCATCGTCAGATACGGGTTCCACCAGTCACCCTCGCAGCCGAGACGTTGGAACTCCTCGCGCTGCACGTCGATCCAGTGCTCCGCGAACGCCCGACACTCCTTGCGGAACTCGACCGTTGGCACGGCATCCTTGTCCTTGCCCTTTGCGCGATACTGCTCCTCGATCTTCCATTCGATCGGCAGGCCGTGACAGTCCCAGCCCGGAACATAATTGCTGTCCTTGCCCATCATCTGCATCGAGCGGGCAACGACATCCTTCAGGATCTTGTTGAGCGCATGCCCGATGTGCAGGTGGCCGTTGGCATAGGGCGGGCCGTCATGGAGCACATATTTCTCTCGCCCCTTAGCGGCCTCGCGCTGCTTCTTGTAGATGTCGATCCGCTTCCAGCGTTCGAGCCATTCGGGCTCCCGCTTTGGCAACCCCGCACGCATCGGGAAATCGGTCTCGGGCAGGAACAGCGTCTCGCGCCAGTCTCGGGCAGACGTGTCTCCCCCGGCATCGTTGTCGGCCTTGGTCATCGAATCATTTCTCGTGCCATGAATTGCCGCGGGTTGTACCAACGCAACGACGCATTATCCAGCGCAGCGGCGAGCCCGTTGTGCGCCGGGGAACAATGGAGCACAC
>JBCAXC010000520.1:0-1841 GCA_038534255.1 Pseudomonadota bacterium | reverse complement strand
GACGACGTCGACCTTGGCGTTCAACCCGGTCTCGAACAACAACGGGATTTCAAGCACGGCCAGCTCTTCCCCTGCGGCATGAGCCTCTTGCAAAAAGCGACGCTCTTCCGCCTGGACGAGTGGATGCACGATCGCCTCCAGACGCCGGAAGTTCTCGGAGACCCCACCCAGTTTCGCGCTCAGCAAGCCACGGTCGATCACCCCGTCGACTGCAACACCCGGAAATGCCGCCTCGATCGGTGCAACGGCCGCACCAGAATAGAGCGAATGAACGGCGGCATCAGCATCGAACACCGGGATACCGCGCTTGCGGAACTGCGCAGCCGCCGTCGATTTGCCCATGCCAATCGACCCGGTGAGACCAATGATCCGCATCAGCGCTGCGAAAGGCTGGCGACAACCTTGTCCCGCAGGGTGGCATCAACGACGGGCGTCACACCAAACCAGAGCGCAAATCCCTCCACCGCCTGGTGCAACAACATGCCCAACCCGTCGACGGTTGTAAGGCCCCTGCGACGCGCATCCGAAAGCATTGGCGTCTCGAGCGGCGCATAGACAATATCGCTTACAACCGCCGTGTCCTTCAGCAACGACACATCGCAGGAGAGCGCCGGTTGCCCGACCATGCCGAGGCTTGTTGTGTTGACGACCAGATCCGCCTGAAGAAGCGCGTGCTCAACATCGTCCGCGTGCGATATCTGCGGACCAAAATCTCGCTGCAGTTTCTCGACGTTTTCACGTGTCCGGTTCGCAACCACAATCTGCCGCACGCCCGCCCGCAGCAATCCGTAAATGATCGCCCGCGCCGCGCCGCCCGCGCCAAACACCAGGACGTGCGCATCTCTCAAATCCAGCTCCGGCGCACTGGCACTCAGATGCGCCATGTACCCGCTGACATCCGTGTTGGTGGCATGCAAAGCGCCATCTGCAAACCAGAGCGTGTTCGCCGCCCCGATCGCCCGCGCCACTGGTGTCACATGGTCGGCCAGTGCCATCACCGCCACCTTGTGCGGGATCGTGACATTGCATCCACGCAACCCATCGACACCCACCGTACGCACAAACCCGGCAAGATCTTCCGGCGCGACATCCTGCGCGGAATAATCTCCCTCAATATCGTGCATTCCAAGCCAGTGTCGGTGAATAATCGGCGAGCGGGAATGCCCGATCGGCCAGCCGATCACTTTGGCGTGCGGCTGCGTCACGCCACGGCACCCATATCACGCAACGCGCCAAGCAACGGCAACAACGGCAAACCGAGGATCGTGAAGTAACTCCCCTCGATCGTCTCGAAGAGCTGCACCCCTGCGCCTTCAAGCTGATACGCCCCCACCGACTGGCAGACATCTGGACCAGCAACCGCGAGATGATTTCCAAGCCATTCCGGAGAAAAATCCCGCATGGTCATGTGCGCCGTATCAACGTGCGCCCACGTCACCGTACCATCCACTGCGATGCAGACGCCGCAATTCAGCGTGTGCGTCTTGCCGCGCAACTTGAGCAGGGTTGCCCGCGCCGCATCCATATCCGCCGGCTTGGTGAAAATCTCGTCGTCAAGCGCGAGGATCTGATCGCCGCCAATCACGATCGCGTCGCGGTGACGTGCACTGACCTCTTCGGCCTTGCCCCGCGCCAGCACTTCCGCAACGTCACCCGGCGTCACGTCACCCGTATCGAGCGCTTCACGCGCCGCGTCCTCATCGAACGCAGACGGCACGACATCAAAGGCGAGCCCGGCATTCTCGAGCAGCATCCGTCGGCTGACACTGCCGGACGCGAGGATGATGTGGCGATGCCCGGAACCGTTGCGACCAGCGCCTGTCATGCACGCATCTCCTCAT
>JBCAXC010000519.1:0-1843 GCA_038534255.1 Pseudomonadota bacterium | reverse complement strand
GGAGGAAAATTGCTCGGTGTTGCCACGCTTGCTGGCGACTTGCTCAAGGGCGTGGCGGGCGTGTTTCTCGGCGCGACGCTTGCGGCGGGCGCATTGACGTTCGGCAATGTCAGCGGGGATGTGGGGGGATACGGTGCGGCGCTCGGCGGTGTCGGCGCGTTTCTCGGCCACCTTTATCCGGTTTGGCTCAGATTTCGCGGCGGCAAGGGTGTGGCCACGTTGATCGGCGTTCTGCTGGCGCTTGCGTGGCCGTTTGCGATTGCATTTTGCGGGATCTGGCTTGCCGTCGCCTTCGCCACGAAAGTCTCGTCACTCTCGGCGCTCGTGGCCACCGCACTCGTCAGTGTCGGCGCCTGGATTTTCGCGCCCGGTCCGTTTGCCATAGCAGTTTTTTTCATGGGGCTCTTGGTATTTTGGCGCCACCGTGAGAACATAACGCGAATATTGAGCGGTGAGGAGCCAAGAATTGGCGACGCAAAGGCAAGTCAACCGGACACGAAACACTGATGTCCTCAGTGATGCGCAGCGGCTTGACTGGCTTCAGTTGATCCGCAGCCCGCATGTCGGCCCGGCCAGCTTTCGCGAACTCATCAACCACTATGGCTCAGCGCGTGACGCGCTCGCAGCGCTGCCTGACATTATGGCCCGAATGGGCCCGGCGGCGAGGCGTAAGACGCGAGATGGTCAGATGCGCCGCGGGCCGGCTTCGCGTGCGTCTGTCGAAGCAGAGTACGAAACAGCGCTTGGCATGGGTGCCCAGTTGGTCGCGCCGGGGGAGGCTGGCTATCCCGCTTGGTTGGCCGAGACGGACGGTGCGCCGCCCCTCATCTACATCATGGGCGATGCCGCGCTGGCCGCGCGCCCGATCGTTGCGATCGTCGGATCCCGCGAGGCGTCTGCGGCAGGCCGGGCACTTGCCGAAGAGATGGCGCGCGAGCTTGGCGCCGCCGGTTTTGTGGTCGCGTCGGGCCTTGCGCGGGGGATCGACGGCGCGGCCCATCGCGCCAGTCTCGACACCGGCACACTGGCGGTCATCGCGGGCGGGATCGATTCCATCTATCCAACGGAACATGGCGATCTGCACCGCGAGATTGCGGCACGCGGGCTCCTCATCACGGAAATGCCGCCCGGGCATCAGCCGCGCGCAAAGGATTTTCCAAGGCGCAACCGGATCGTGAGCGGGGTCACGCAGGGTGTCGTCGTGATCGAGGCGGCGCGGCGCTCGGGGACGCTGATCACGGCGCGGCTCGCCGGGGAGCAGGGACGACAGGTTTTCGCGGTGCCGGGGCATCCGCTCGATCCGCGGGCCGACGGGACCAACATGCTGTTGCGTACTGGCGCTACGCTGGCGACCCGCGCCGCCGATGTGATCGAGGCACTCGCACCGCTTGATCAGCGTGCTTCGGCGGCCCGACAGGCGGTGCCATGGATCGCCAGATGCGACGGCGCGGTGGATGGCGGCGAGGCCGTCGCTTTGCGTGAGTCGGTCCCCGGGCGTGAGGTGGGATCGGATGTGGAGGTTACAGAAACAGGCGATCTGTTTGCCGTGGCAGCGGGCGCGGAAGAGACGACAGAGATCCCTGCCCCGCCTGTCGACATGAAGTCAGGCATGGAGGAGGCGGTGCATTCGCTTTTGCCGTTTGCACATCTTAATCGCGCACATGCGACCGCCGCGATGACTGATCAGGCCTATGAGAACACACCAGCAGACACGCGGGAGACTGTGATCTCAGCGCTCGGCACCACACCTATCGCCATCGACACGCTTTGCCGTGTCACCGGGCTTGCGACGCCTCACGTGCGCGGTGTGATCACTGAGCTCGATCCGACCGTCCAGATCGAG
>JBCAXC010000518.1:0-1863 GCA_038534255.1 Pseudomonadota bacterium | reverse complement strand
TGCGGCACTTTTCACCGGGTCTTCCCAGAGTGCGCGGGCGAAATCGGTCTTCACCAATCCGGGCGCGATGGCGTTCACGGAGATCCCGTCGCGGGACCACGCTTCCGCCATGGCTCGTGTGAGCTGGACGACGCCACCCTTGGAAGCGCCGTAGGCCAGACCGTTGGTGAAAGCGCGGTAGGACTGAAGCGACGCGATATTGATGATGTTGCCAAAGCCCTTGGCGCGCATGTCAGGGACGAGCGCCTGTGCGAGGAAAAATGGCACGGCGAGATTGAGATCCAGTGTGCGTTGCCACGCGTCGGGTGTGAGGTCATCTGCTGACAGGCGGGGGTTCAGTCCGGCGGCGTTGATCAGGATGTCCGGGGATCCGAATGGGGTTGTCGCGCGCGCGGCTAGCGTTTTTGCTTCCTCAGGTGTTGAGAGATCGCCGGGCAGTGCGGATGCGTGCGCGCCTTCGCTCCGCAGCGCGTCTGCTGTCTCTTCGAGAGCCTCTGCCCGGCGGGCCGTCAGCACGACCCGCGCGCCGCGGCGAGCAAGGACGCAGGCCATATGCCGACCGATTCCGGATGACGCGCCAGTGACCAGAGCGATCCGACCGTGAAGAGAAAAAAGCTGATCCGTCATGTGGTCTGATAGCGCTCCCAACCTTCCGCCCGCAAGTCGCACGCTGGGCATTTGCCGCAGCCGTAGCCCCAGGCATGCTTCGTCGTGCGATCGCCGAGATAGCAGGTGTGTGTCTCCGCGATGATGAGCGAGATCAGGGCGTCGCCGCCAAGGTCGTGCGCCATGGCCCAGGTCGCGGCCTTGTCGATCCACATCAGCGGTGTCTCGATCACGAACCGGCGCTCGGTTCCGAGGTTCAGAGTGACCTGAAGCGCTTTCAGTGTGTCGTCGCGGCAGTCGGGATAGCCGGAGTAGTCCGTCTCGCACATGCCACCGACGAGGTGGCGGAGATCGCGGCGATAGCCGAGCGCGGATGCGAGCGTGAAAAACAACAAGTTGCGTGCGGGCACGAATGTTGTTGGCAGGCCGCTGGCATCGAAGGCGATCGCTGCGTCGCGCGTCAGTGCTGTCTCGCTGATCGTACCGAGGACATTGGCGTCCAGCATGTGATCGTCGCCGAGCCGGGATGCCCATTGTGGGAACTGTGCGACGAGCGCGTCGCGGACGGTGTCGCGGCAGGTCAGCTCGATGCGGTGGCGCTGGCCATAGTCGAAACCGATCGTCTCCACGTGCGCAAAGCGTTCGAGCGCCCAGGCGAGGCAGACGGTTGAGTCCTGGCCGCCGGAGAACAGCACCAGCGCGCGATCTGCGGCCGGGTTGTTACTCTGCTCCGCCACCTAAACGACCTGATGCCACGTATCGCCGAGGGCATAACCAACGGGGAACGGGTCTTCCGGATCGAGGTGATAGGTGTGGTCGCCTGTAATCCAGGCGCGGCCGGCGATCGATGGCCGTATTGCCGGGCGTTTGGCATCTCCGGCGCCGAGGGTTGTCTCCTCCTCGATGGCGATGCGGAACTCCGTGCCGAGGATCGAGCGTGATAGCAGCGTGTCGCCGACGGCCATGTCTCCGCGTGCATGCATTGCGGCAACGCGGGCTGATGAGGCGGTGCCGCAGGGTGAGCGGTCGATCTTGCCGGGGGAGACGACTGTGGCGTTAGAGGCGACATGCGTGCCGCTTTCTTCTCCCATGGGGCCGAGCCAGGTGACGAAGGTGACGTCGCGCACTTCTTCGTGCACGGGATGGACAACATCGAATGCGTCCCGGATTGCGGCTTTTATTTTCTCCCCGTCAATCACCAGTTCGCGTGCATGTTCTGGAGCAATCGTTTTGCCGAGCGATGCGGCGTCGACCAGG
>JBCAXC010000517.1:0-1870 GCA_038534255.1 Pseudomonadota bacterium | reverse complement strand
CGGGGAAGTGCCGGGGGCTCTGAGCATTATCGGTATCGTGTTGATCGTCTCGGCGGGGCTTGCGATCATCTACCGTGAGCGGCGGCGTGACCGACCGCTGATCACGCGCCGCGGGCGCCTGCGATTCCGCTCAGGCCTCTGAGCACCGACACAACGCCAACGCTGTTGCGGTTCCGTGCGTTCTCCGGTATGGCATCGCCACCGAGCGGGCTGGCAGGGCATGCCATGTTCGCTTCAAACGCCAAGCGTCGGCCTGTTTCAGCGGGCACGGCGCTTCTTCTTATGGAGTTTCGCGAAATGCCCAAACTGAAAACCAAGAGTGGCGCGAAGAAGCGCTTCAAGGTGACTGCCTCTGGCAAGGTGAAGTGTCAGGCTGCCGGGAAACGGCACGGCATGATCAAACGCACCAACAAATTCATCCGCAATGCACGCGGCATGATGGTGCTGAGCGATGCCGACACAAAGATCGTGAAGAAGTTTCTGCCGTATCAGCGCTGACGCGCGACGCAGACCACGATCCCCGCACTGAAACGCTCCTAGAGAGGATTTCCCATGTCACGAGTGAAACGCGGCGTCACAACGCACGCACGCCACCGCAAAGTCATCAAGGCTGCCAAGGGCTATTACGGCCGCCGCAAGAACACGTTCCGCGCTGCGAACCAGGCGGTCGAGAAAGCCGGGCAGTACGCCTATCGCGACCGCAAGGTCCGCAAGCGCAATTTCCGCTCGCTCTGGATCCAGCGGATCAACGCTGCGGCACGCGAGCACGGCCTGACCTACGGGCGATTTATTCACGGCCTCGGCAAGGCCGGGGTCGAGATTGACCGCAAGGTCCTCGCGGACATCGCGGTGCATGAGCCGGCTGCATTCAAGGCGCTCGTCGATCAGGCCAGCGCCGCGGCCGAGGCCTGAGGCATCCTCTCTTTCGCGCGCGTCGGTTGTCGGCGCGGGCGATACGAGGGGCGAACACGACCGTTCCATCAGCGCGCTGCGCTCCCCTCCCGTTTTTGAGGGCCCTTTTCAGGCCCCGCGTGCCCCGGCCAGACTCGCCGGGCATCACGCCGCTGAGGATGCGCTGTGCGGACCCCGAAAGGTTCAGCGCACATGTCCACCTCCGACGACGATCTCGCCACCCTCGAACGCGATCTGCTGCGTGAACTGGAAAGCGCGGACGATCTCACCGCGCTCGAAACCTTCCGCGTCAGCGCGCTCGGCAAGAAGGGTCGCGTCTCCGATCTTATGAAGACGCTTGGCAAGTTGCCCGCTGAGGAGCGTCGTGCTTTCGGCCAGTCGGTGAACGGACTGAAGCAACGCGTCAGCGAAGCGTTGGATACGCGTAAGGCCACGCTTGGCCGGGCTGAAATGGATGCCCGACTGGCGCATGAAATCGCTGACATCACGCTGCCTGTTCGTCCGGGGCCGGAAGCGTTTGGACGCATTCATCCGATCAGTCAGGTCTGGGATGAGCTGACCGAGATCTTCGCCGACATGGGCTTCTCCGTTGCCGAAGGGCCTGACATCGAGACGGAAGAGAAGAACTTCGACAAATTGAACATTCCGGCCTCGCACCCGGCACGTCAGGAGATGGACACGTTTTATCTCCGTGGTTCGGAGCCCTCCGTTGCGCGCGAAGAGGGCACACGCAAGGTGCTGCGCACCCACACCTCGCCTGTTCAGGTGCGGACGATGGAGGCGCAGGACCCGCCGATCCGGATCATTGCGCCCGGCCGCGTTTACCGCTCCGACAGCGACCAGACCCATACGCCGATGTTCCATCAGGTCGAGGGCCTCGTCATCGACGAAAGCACACACATGGGACATCTCAAGTGGTGCCTCGAAGAACGCCTTGCAGAACTCTTCCAGCACCCAG
>JBCAXC010000516.1:0-1877 GCA_038534255.1 Pseudomonadota bacterium | reverse complement strand
GCGCGTTGAACGCGCCGCGCGAGAGCATGTGCACCTCGTCGATTATGAAGACTTTCGTGCGGGCGGCGACTGGCTTGTAACGCGCGTTCTCGATAATTTCCCGGACGTTGTCGATGCCGGTGTTGGAGGCGGCGTCCATCTCGATAACGTCGGGGTGGCGCGAGGCCATGATCGCCTCGCAATGGGTCCCCGGTTCGCTCAGATCGACAGTCGGGCCGCCGCTGCCGTCGTCGGTCTCGTAGTTGAGGCCGCGGGCGAGTATGCGGGCTGTCGTTGTCTTTCCGACACCGCGCACACCGGTCAGCATATAGGCTTGCGCGATGCGTCCGGTGCGGAAGGCGTTGGCCAGGGTGCGCACCATGGCTTCCTGGCCGATCAGATCATCAAAGGTCTGCGGGCGGTACTTTCGGGCGAGCACGAGATAGGGCGCGTTGTCAGGTTCGTCCGGTGGTGGCGTTGTACCATCGGTCTTGCCGGTCTTCGCTGCGGGCTTTTTTGCCATGTCTATGATGCCTGCGCCGCGCTGCCGGGGGAGGTGAGGCGCGATGACCGCCCCGTGTCGCACGGCAGCGGCTCACGTCGTGCGTGCGATGGTGAGTGAGACTGGCAAGCGACCCGGGTCGAAACTCGTTAGGGCTGCTTCCTTCCGGATCTGACCCGGTTGGCGAGGAACCCGTCCACCGCCAGCCTCGTGGCGATTATCCTACGGCGTGGGGGCTGAGGGCAAGCGATGATTGTCTGCCGCTTCAAGACGCATGGGTGCCTGCAGCTTCGTCTCAGCCTGCCTCCAGTTCCTCGCGTTTCATCTCGAGTTCGAGCCACTGCTCTTCGGCGGCGGCGAGGGCGGTTTCGGCGGTCTCGAGTTTCTTGGCAAACGTGGCGAAGGCATTCGGGTCTTTGGTAAAGAGATCCGGTGCAGCGATTTTGGCGCGCAACGCGCTGACCTCGGCTTCGAGCCGTGCCATCTCGTCTGGCAGCGTCTCCAGCGCGTGCTTGTCCTTGAAAGAGAGTTTTTTTGCCGTGCTGCGGGGCTTTGCATGCGGAGCCGTCTGGGATGCGTTGACGATGCTGGTCGTGGCTGCGCTCGCGCGATCAGCTGATTTTTCATCTCGTTGCGTCAGCTTGCGTTGCACCAGCATGTCGGAATAGCCGCCCGCGTATTCTGTCCACTGCCCTGGCTTCGCCCAGGGAACACCGTCGTCCTCCCAGACGAGTGTGGATGAGACGATCCGATCAAGAAAGTCGCGGTCGTGGCTGACGAGCAGGACGGTGCCCGCGTAATCCGTCAAAAGTTCCTGCAAAAGATCGAGCGTCTGGAGGTCGAGGTCGTTGGTTGGCTCGTCGAGGACCAGCACATTCGACGGGCGCGCAAGTGCTCTCGCCAGCATCAGGCGGCCACGTTCACCGCCGGAAAGCACGCGCAGGGGCGTGCGACGCTGTTCAGGCTGGAACAGGAAATCCTTCATGTAGGCGACGACGTGGCGTGAGGTGTCGCCGACTATCACCGTGTCACCGCGCCCGTCGGTCAGTGCGTCGCCCAGTGTTGTCTCCGGGGCGAGGCTCTCGCGGCGCTGATCGAGCGTCACCATGTCGATATTGGTACCAAGCGTGACGCTGCCGCTGTCGGGCGCGAGGGCGCCGGTGAGGAGATTAATCAGTGTGGTCTTGCCGGCCCCGTTCGGGCCGACGAGGCCGAGACGATCGCCGCGCTGCACCCGCAACGACAGATCGTCCACAATCACCCGCTCGCCGAAGCGCTTCGAGATATTCTTGACTTCGAGAACGCGTTTGCCGGCCTCACCGCTTTGCGCGGCCTTCAGGGTCACATTGCCTTGCGCCTTGCGGTGTTCCTTGTGCTTTTTGCGCAGGGTATGGAG
>JBCAXC010000515.1:0-1884 GCA_038534255.1 Pseudomonadota bacterium | reverse complement strand
CGATCTCGTCGGAGCCCGCGTCACTCCACGATATCCCCGCCATGTTCCGCCCGTTACAGGAGCTCGAAAATCTGGCACCGGCGACGTGGTACATCAACGTGCTCGCAGTGGTGCCCGGAGCTCGGGGACAGGGGCATGGACGCCGGTTGCTGGCGTATGCTGACGAGTTGGCACGTTCCTCAAACGTATGCGCCACTAGTCTCATCGTGGCGGACAGGAATGCAGGCGCGCGCCAATTGTACGAGACCGCGGGCTACACCGTCCGAGCCGACCGCGCGATCGTAAAGGAGGACTGGGTCAGCGAGAGCGAGAACTGGATCCTGATGACACGGGACCTTGACGGATAGCCAGGACCCGCATGGCGTCGCTCGTCTGACAGCGCATCCGTTTGCCTCGGGAATTGGAAGGTGCGAGAGGGAGCGGGATGCCGAAGTGTTGCGTCGCTGCGGCGTGTCCGACGCTTCGACAACAGCATTTTTTTTACACGAAACCGCATCGGCCATGACCGCACCACCGCATACGCCCGCCGTCATGCTGCAGGGCACAGGCTCCGATGTCGGCAAGTCGATGCTGGTTGCGGGCATCTGTCGGGCCTTGACGCGACGGGGGCTACGCGTTCGTCCGTTCAAGCCTCAGAACATGTCGAACAATGCGGCTGTGACGCCGGACGGGGGCGAGATCGGGCGGGCACAGGCGCTGCAGGCGCGAGCCTGTGGCGTGGCGCCCGATGTGCACATGAACCCCGTGCTTCTGAAACCGGAAGGCGACAACGGCTCTCAGGTCGTGGTGCAGGGGAAGCGGATTGGTCGGTTCAAGGCGCGGGAGTATTGGGGAAAGAAACCCGAGCTTCTGGCGGCGGTGGTCGAAAGCTACCGGCAGCTCTGCGCTGAGGCCGATGTCGTTGTGGTCGAGGGGGCAGGCAGCGCCGCCGAGGTCAATCTGCGCGCGGGCGATATTGCCAACATGGGGTTTGCCGAGGCCGTGGATGTGCCGGTGGTGCTCGTTGCGGACATCGATCGGGGCGGTGTGATTGCCAATCTGGTCGGGACGCATGCCATCCTGCCCGAGGCGGATCGCAACCACGTCGTCGGATATCTGATCAACAAGTTTCGTGGTGATCCGAGGCTCTTCGACAGTGGGCTTGAGGCGATCACGACGCAGACCGGATGGCGCTCATTCGGCGTAGTGACGTGGTTTGAGGATGCGCACTTGCTGCCGGCGGAGGACAGTGTCGGGCTTGCCGCGCGCGGAGGAAAATCGGAGACGGCGGGCGCAATCCGGATTGCGGTTCCGATGTTTCCGCGGATTTCCAACCACGACGATCTCGATCCGCTGGCGATGGAGCCTGGCGTTGCATTGGAAATGATCCCGCCCGGAACGCCACTGCCGGGGGAGGCCGACCTCGTCATTCTGCCGGGCTCGAAGTCGACCGCCTCGGACCTGAGGCACTTTCGAAAGAGTGGCTGGGCCATTGATCTTGAGGCGCATATCCGGCGAGGCGGGCATGTGCTCGGTCTGTGCGGTGGTTACCAGATGCTGGGCGCGCGCGTTGCGGACCCTGATGGCATCGAAGGCGCTGTGGGTGTCGAGCCTGGGCTTGGATTGCTTGATGTTGAGACGACGCTCACGCCGGAGAAAAAATTGATTGAGGTCGATGGTGTGCACATCGAGACCGGGACGCCCGTGGCCGGCTACGAAATGCACATCGGGCGGACTGAGGGTGCGGACCGGACGCGGCCTTTTCTGATGGTTGCGGGACGTGGTGAAGGCGCGATCCGGCAGGACGGGCGGGTGTACGGCACCTACCTGCATGGCATCTTTGCGAATGATGCGTTCCGCAACCATCAGAAAAGGCCGCGTCCGGTCCGCACCCTCAGTCCGCCC
>JBCAXC010000514.1:0-1903 GCA_038534255.1 Pseudomonadota bacterium | reverse complement strand
CGATCAGGTTCGAGCGGTGAATGCGCTCGAACGACTCTGCGATGACGGCGCGGATGCCGAGCAGACGGGTGCCTTTTGCCGCCCAGTCGCGGCTGGAGCCCGTGCCATACTCTTTGCCCGCCATGACGACGAGCGGGGTCTTCTCCGCCTTGTATTTCATCGCGGCTTCGTAGATCGACATTTCCTCCCCGGACGGCTGGTGGCGGGTCACGCCGCCTTCGGTGCCGGGGGCAATCTCGTTGCGGATGCGGATGTTGGCGAAGGTGCCACGCATCATCACCTCATGATTGCCGCGGCGTGCGCCGTAGGAATTAAACTCCCGCGGTGCGACCTGATGCTCCACGAGGTAGGTGCCTGCCGGGCCGGAGTGCTGAATGGAACCGGCAGGAGAGATGTGGTCGGTCGTGATGCTATCCTTGAAGAGGCCGATGATGCGGGCGCCGTCGATGTCGCTGACGTCTGCCGGCTCCAGCTCCATGTCCTCGAAGTAGGGGGGATGCTGGACGTAGGTGGAGGCGCTGCTCCAGTTGTACGTCATGCTGGTTGAGCCGCCGATGGCCTGCCAGTTTTCGTCGCCTTTAAAGACGTCGGCGTAGCGTTCCGCGAACATCGCAGGCGTTACGGCTTCGCGCACGAGCGCTGCGATATCGGCGGACGATGGCCATATGTCTTTCAGATGGACGGGTTTTCCGTCCGCGTCTTCGCCAAGCGGTTCGGTCGTGATGTCGATCGTCATCGAGCCGGCGATGGCATAGGCGACAACGAGCGGTGGCGAGGCGAGATAGTTCGCCTTCACATCCGGATTCACCCGGCCCTCGAAGTTGCGATTGCCCGATAGGACGGAACAGGCCACCAGATCGTTCTCGTTGATCGCGTTCGAGATATCGACGTCGAGCGGGCCCGAGTTCCCAATACAGGTCGTGCACCCGTAGCCGACGAGATCGAAGCCCATGGCATCGAGATCATCCTGCAGGCCAGCCTTCGTCAGGTAATCTGTGACGACCTGACTGCCGGGCGCGAGCGAGGTTTTGACCCAGGGCTTCACCTTCAGGCCCTTGGCGCGGGCATTGCGGGCGACGAGGCCGGCGGCCATCAGCACCGATGGGTTCGACGTGTTGGTGCACGAGGTGATTGCAGCGATGACCACGTCGCCGTCGGTCAGGCGGAAGTCCTTGCCGTTGACCGCATAGTCTTTCGGTGCCGGCTCGGGCTGTTCACCACCCTCAGCGATCAGGCGCGCTTCGGCGCTGTCTGCGGGTTCCTTGGTCTTTGCGATGCGTCCGCCGGAGAGATCAGCAAGCGCGGTCTCGAATGCGCTTGCCGCGCTGGCGAGTGCGATGCGGTCCTGCGGACGTTTCGGACCGGCGAGAGACGGCTCGACTGTCGCGAGGTCGAGGTGCAGCGTATCGGTGAACTCCGGTTCCGGGGCGCCCGGCTCGCGGAACATGCCTTGTGCCTCGGCGTAGGCTTTGACGAGGGCGACGCGACCCGCGTCGCGGCCTGTCGCGTCAAGATAGGTCAATGCGTCCGTGTCGACGGGGAAAAATCCGCACGTTGCGCCATACTCCGGCGCCATGTTCGCGATCGTGGCCTCATCTTCGAGCGACAGGTTGTCGAGGCCCGGTCCGAAGAACTCCACGAACTTGCCGACGACGCCGCGGGCGCGGAGCATCTCGACAACCGTCAGCACCAGATCGGTTGCGGTGACGCCTTCCTTCAGCTTGCCTTCCATACGGAAGCCGATCACCTCGGGGATCAGCATCGAGACCGGCTGGCCGAGCATTGCGGCCTCGGCTTCGATCCCGCCAACACCCCAGCCGAGCACAGCGAGACCGTTGACCATCGTGGTGTGGCTGTCTGTGCCGACGCAGGTGTCCGGAAACGCCTGTTCGACCGGCTTGCC
>JBCAXC010000513.1:0-1914 GCA_038534255.1 Pseudomonadota bacterium | reverse complement strand
GAATGCTCATGTCATTGAAATCACTCGCAGCCGCCGGTGCCTTTGCGCTGGCCGGGTTTGCGACCAGTGCCGCGCACGCGGCTGATCCGATCAAGATCGCGATCAACGAATGGACCGGTCAACATATCTCCGCGCATATCGCCGGTGCAGCACTCAAGAAGGCCGGTTTCGAAGTCGAGTTTGTGACGGCCGGTGCCGTGCCGCAGTTTGCTGCGATCTCTCAGGGCCAGATTCACCTCCAGCCGGAAGTCTGGGACAACAACGTCGGCGATGTTTATCCGAAAGCCGTCGAGAAGGGCGACATCATCAAGATCGGTTCGCTCGGGCTGAAGCCGCGCGAAGGCTGGATGTATCCGTCGTACATGAAAGACAAGTGCCCGGGCTTGCCCGCTGCCGATGCGCTCGTGAAATGCGCACAGGCGTTCGGAACCGCCGAAACGTTCCCGAAAGGCCGTCTGATCACATACCCTGCCGACTGGGGCACACGCTCGAAAGACCTGGTGGCGAACGCGGCGCTGCCGTTTCAGCCTGTTGCTGGCGGTTCCGAAGGCGCGATGATTGCGGAACTCAAGTCGGCCTATGCTGCGAAACAGCCGATGTTGATGATGTTCTGGGCACCGCACTGGATCCATGCCGAGCATGATTTCGACTGGGTCGAACTGCCGGCCGCCGCACCGAACTGCGACAAGGATCCGAAGCCGGGTTTCTCGGCGACCAAGACCAACGATTGCGGTTTCGCGCAGGCCAGCATCGGCAAGATTGTCTCGAAAGATTTCAAGGCAACCTGGCCGGGAGCCTATAAGCTGATCGAGGCGATGAGCATCGACAACGCAACCCAGAACGCCCTGATCCTCGAAGTCGACAGCAAGAAACGCAAACTCGAAGAGGTCATCGCCGAGTGGATGTCCAAGAACGAGGCGACCTGGAAGCCGTGGGTCGACGCTGCGAAAAGCTGATCACGCGCATGATCTGACATGAGACGAGTAAGGGGTGGCCAGTTTTGATGGCTGCCCCTTTTTTTATTCCGGGGTAGTGCCGGTCGAGCTGATGGGCCTGACACGAGCGGGGGAGAAAAACGTGATGGAGAGCGCGAGCGCATCTACTGTGAGCGAGACGGTCAAGCTGTCATGCCGGGATGTCTGGAAGGTCTACGGGGGCAATCCGAGCTACTATTTCGACACCAAAGGCTATGACATCCGGCCTGCTGAACTCGCCGCCCGTATGCGCACCGATGGCGCCATCCCCGCTGCGGCGAACGTCTCGTTCGATGTTCATGTGGGCGAGATTTTTGTGATCATGGGGCTCTCCGGCTCTGGCAAATCGACCGTCGTGCGGTGCCTGTCACGCCTCGTTGAGCCGACGCACGGTGAAATCCTCCTTGATGGCGATGATCTGCTGAAAGCATCCGCCAAAGAGCTGATCCAGATCCGGCGCCACAAGATGGGGATGGTCTTCCAGAATTTTGGCCTGTTGCCACATCTCACAGTCATGGAGAATATTGCCTTCCCCCTTAAATTGCAGGGGCTCGGTGCGAGCGAGCGACGGGACCGGGCGGCGCGCGTGATCGATCTTGTGGGGTTGACCGGTCGCGAGACGAGTTTTCCGCGCCAGCTTTCCGGGGGGCAGCAACAACGCGTCGGCATCGCGCGTTCGCTGGCCGTCGAGCCGGAGCTCTGGTTCCTGGACGAGCCGTTCTCGGCGCTTGATCCGCTGATCCGCCGTCAGATGCAGGATGAGTTCCTCCGCATCCAGCAGGTGCTGAAAAAGTCGATCGTCTTCATCACGCACGACTTTCTCGAGGCCCTGCGGATCGCCGACCGGATGATGATCATGCGCGATGGCATGGTCGTGCAACTCGGGACGCCAGCCGAACTGATTGTCAATCCGGCGGATGATTACGTGGCCGAGTTTACG
>JBCAXC010000512.1:0-1914 GCA_038534255.1 Pseudomonadota bacterium | reverse complement strand
GTCTTGAGATCGGCATCGTTCAGCGCCTGCAGCCCGAGCGAGACACGATTGACGCCGGCCGCCGCATAGCCCGCGAAGCGCTCGGCCTCGACGCTCGACGGATTGGCCTCCAGCGTGATCTCCACATCATCCGCCATCGGCCAGTGCCGTGCGATATCGCTGAGGATGGAGTGCACGGTCTCAGGCGCCATGAGCGACGGCGTCCCCCCACCGAAAAACACGCTGGCAACGGTATGGTCCGGCGCGTGCACGGACGTCCACGCCAGCTCCCGCGAGAATGCCGCACGATAGGCCGCCTGGTCGACGACGTCATGACGCACATGGGAGTTGAAATCGCAGTACGGACATTTCGACTCGCAGAACGGCCAATGGACATAAATGCCGAACGGTCGATCTGCAGATTTAAACTCCGTCGTCATCGAGGCAGGCCTCTTTGAACTGTGCAAACGCATTGGCTCTGTGGGACATCGCGTGCTTCGCATCCGGTTCCATCTCGGCGAACGTCATCGCATGCCCCTTCGGCACAAAGATGGGATCGTAGCCAAACCCTTTGTCGCCACGCATCGGCCAGACGAGATGGCCGAAAACCTTCCCCTCGAATGTCTCGCACGGACCGTCCGGCCACGCGATCGCAAGTGCACAGGTGAAGTTGGCCGCGCGCTGATCATCGCTCAGAGCATCACGCGCCGAAAGCTCGGCCATCACCTTCTCCATGGCGACGGAAAAATCCTTGCCCGGACCAGCCCATCGCGCGGAGAAAATACCCGGCGCACCGCCAAGAGCCACCACTTCCAGACCGCTATCATCGGCGAGTGCGGGCAATCCGGAGGCGTCGGCTGCCGCCCGCGCCTTGAGCGCTGCATTGCCGATGAACGTCGTCTCCGTCTCCTCGGGCTCGGCCAGTCCAAGCGTGCTCGCGGAGACGGCTTCAAGCCCGTACGGCGTGATGAGAGCACCGATCTCGCGCACCTTGCCCGGATTGTGGCTCGCCACCACCAGGCGTTCACCGCTGACGAGTTTGCGCGCCATGGATGTCGCTCAGGCCGTGGTGATCATCTGGAGTTGCACCAGTTCACCGATGCCCTTTTTCGCCAGGCCGAGCAGAGAGGAAAATTCGTCCTCTGAGAACGGCGCGCCCTCCGCCGTGCCCTGGATTTCGACGATCCCGCCGCGACCCGTCATCACGAAATTCGCGTCCGTGTCCGCCTCGCTGTCCTCCGGATAGTCGAGGTCCAGCACTGGGGTTCCGCCATAGATCCCGCACGAGACCGCCGCGATGTGATCGGTCAGCACACCATCGCCGACCATCTCGCGCTCTTTCATCCATTGCACGCAATCATGCAGCGCCACCCACGCGCCGGTGATAGACGCCGTGCGTGTGCCTCCGTCGGCCTGGATCACGTCGCAGTCGATCGAGATTTGCCGCTCACCGAGCGCCCGCATGTCGACCACGGCCCGCAGCGAGCGTCCGATCAACCGCTGGATTTCCTGCGTCCGGCCAGACTGCTTCCCCGCGCTCGACTCACGCCGCATGCGCCCGGACGTTGAGCGAGGCAACATCCCGTATTCCGCGGTCACCCAGCCCTTTCCCTGCCCCTTCAGCCACGGCGGGATCCGATCTTCGAGGCTCGCCGTGCACAGCACGTGCGTGTTGCCGCAGCGGATCATGCAGGATCCTTCGGCATGCATGGAAACCCGGCGATCGATCTGAACCGGACGCATTTCATCCGGCTGCCGTTTGGAAGGGCGCATAAAATCTCTTTTCGATGTGATGTCGGTTTGCGCAGGCATCGCGGGCGCACTGCTCGCGCGGACATTAGGCGCGCCTCCTCTTCGGAGCAAGGATTTGGCGGAGCCAAGGATTGGCGCGAGATGCGCCGCGCATCCCAAAGGCAGACCAGCGCGGCATTCTTG
>JBCAXC010000511.1:0-1914 GCA_038534255.1 Pseudomonadota bacterium | reverse complement strand
GTGGGACGGCCAATTTTCTCAAGCTCGGCGCGCATGCCATCGACTGTCGCGTTGGTCGCGATCCAGGCAGACGGCGAAGGCGCGATGATCACTGCGTTGCCGCCTTTTACCGCCATCATCGCCTTGTTCACGGGCGTCGCGGACGGGTTCGTCGATGGTGTCACTGCGGCGACGACGCCAACCGGTTTGGCGTATTTGACGAGGCCTTTCTCAGGCAGTTCTTCAATGATGCCGGTGGATTTGACGCGCATGAGATCACGCAGCGTGCCGAAGGTCTTGCGTGTGTTCTTCGTGATCTTGCTGTCGACGTCGCCGAGGCCGGTGGTCTCGACCGCCAGTTCCGCCAGTGCGCGGGCCTGGTCCGGTTTGTAGATCGACCACGCAAGGGCGGTCACCGCTTCGTCGATCCGCTCCTGCGATGCACCTTTCAGGGCCTCCATCGCCGTGCGGCTGCGAGCGATCAGCTCATCCACGTTTTTTGGTGCGTCTGCGGGGCTTTCGGTCGGTGCATGGCGCGCGTCGGCAGCAGGACTGGCGGTCACGGGGCGTTCCTCGTCGTTGCGGTGTCGGATCATTGATCCCGAACTGCCTTCGTCGGCTGACGCGCAGCGTTCGGGACCAGCGGTGGTTTGCGGATTTCGCATCCCCGTGTCAAACCGCGCGCGTCGTTCCCACTCTCAATGCGAGCCCGCCGATGTTTGTTTCCTCCCGCCCCGCGGAACTGCCACGCGCCTTGATCCGTCGTGCGCAAGAGCATCCGCCGGTCCGCACCGCTGTCGTCAACGCCGTGAACGCGGTCGTGATGGAGAGCGTGCAGGAGGCCGTGGCGGAAGAACTGATCGAGCCGGTTCTCGTCGGTGCGGAAGGGGAGATCAAGGCGGAAGCGGAGAAGCTGTCGTTCGATATCTCAGGCTATGAGATCGTGGATGCGGACGGTGAGGAAGCGGCGGCGATTGCTTCGGCCGGGTTGGCTGCCGGGGATGCGGTGCACGCGGTGATGAAGGGCCACCTGCACACTGACGTTTACATGAAGGCGCTGCTGTCCCGCGATGCGGGCCTGCGAACTGGCGCGCCATTCACGCACCTCTTTCACATGACCGTCCCGGACCGTGACGAAGGTCTCATCATCACAGATGCCGCGCTGAACCCTGCACCCGACGTCGAGACCCGCAAGGCGATCGCGACGAACGCGGTTGCGATGATGCGCGCGCTCGGAGTGACGCGTCCGAAGGTGGCGTTGCTGTCGGCAACCGAGACGCCAAATCCGAAAATTCCCTCCAGCGCTGAGGCGCAGGAGATCGCCGCATGGGCGAAAGACGGCTTGCCGGATGCGGACGTCGACGGGCCGCTCGCCTTTGATCTTGCCGTCTCGAGTGAAGCGGCGAGGGTGAAAGGGGTGACGTCGCCTGTCGCCGGTCAGGCCGACGTTCTCGTGGTGCCGGAAATCGTCTGCGGGAACGCGCTGTTCAAGATGATGGTTCAGTACATGAGCGCATGCGCCGGTGGTCTTGTGATGGGCGCAAAAGTGCCGATCCTGCTGACAAGCCGGGCCGATCCACCAGTGGCGCGCCTTGCGTCTGCGGCGCTCGCGGCGGTTGCAAGCACCATCAAGTGAGGTTGCGCGAACGCGGAGACTAATGGAGACCTGCGTCATCGCACGGGAAAAACGGGTCTCTTCTGCCTGGCCGATCAGCAGCAACCGACACCATCGGCCCAGCCGCTTGTGATCAGGAACGCTGTGTTGAGATCTTCGCCGTCGCGGATGAACGTTTCACCGCGGTCGAAGCGGACGATGTTGGTCTCAAGCTGTTCGAGAAATCGCACTTCGTCCGGCGAGAAGGCGAGGCGGACACCGCCCTTGGCGTCTTCCGGCAATTCCTTGAACTTGCCTTTGCCGCGTCCGCCGGCGTGAAT
>JBCAXC010000510.1:0-1915 GCA_038534255.1 Pseudomonadota bacterium | reverse complement strand
CCTTTGCGCCGTTGCGGACGCTCGAGGACTTCCTCGAAGAAGCGGCAACGATGGGCAACTGCCTCGATCAGTATGCCGGGCCGATCAACAATACGCATGTGCGGGTGTTCAGCGTACGCCGCGGCGATACAGTCGTCGCGAACCTCGAGCTTGCGCCTCACGATGATGACTGCCTGATGCCGACGATCGAGCAGCTACGCGGGCCGCGGAACAACCGGGCCACACCCGATGTCTGGCAGGCGGCTTACGCCTGGCTTGGGGCGCAAAAGTTTTCTTCCTTCCCAGGGCCGAGCCATGGCGGACGGGCAAGCGCGAGCACAACGTGGAAGAAAATCTGGGATCCTCTGTTCAAAGACCTTGCACAGAACCGGCCACTTCGACTGCGGGCGCGTCAGTTCGCCAAGCGGGCGCACGGCCACTCCGGTGTGATGCGGGAAGCGTCACGCGTGTCGCTCGATATCTGATGTTCCTGGCGCCTGCCGAGCCGTCAGAAACTTCGGACCATCAGGACGGTGCCGTACGGCGTTTCGGGGTTGTCGTAGTCGCCACCAACGCCGCCTGAAACCCACAGCGTGCCATAGCTGGTGCGCCAGCGGACGAACCCACCGCCTTTCATGGCATTCAAGGTGCTATTGCCATAGGCGCCGGCTTCGAGCCCGACCCAGATATTCTCCCATACGCCGAGACCGGCCTTAGCGTTGGCGGCGTAGCTTGAAAACGGAGAAGAATAGTTTGCATCCAACGCGAAGAATGAGTTCGTGCCGACATTGCGCCACCCTTCAGCGCTGAGCTTGAAGCCAACCTTTTTTCCCCGCACTTCGTTGTCGAGATCATCAGGGCCGAGGATGTGGCGTTCATAGGCGATGCCGGCGAACGCCTTAGCGGTCCAGGGACCGTAGGACAGCTGATATCCGATGAGTGCGGCGCCGAAGGTGCTCTCGCCCATGATCGGGAGTGGGCCAAAGGTGCGCTGCGTGATGTATCCGTAGGTCCCGCTGCCGCCTTCGAGGCGCAAGCGAAACCCGTCCTTTGTGCGGTCGCCCCCGGGGGTGAACGTCGCACCGCCATAGCCGACCATGGATTCCTGCGTGCCGGATGCGCCGGACCAGGTGACCCATTGGTCAGGTGGTTGGGGGACGGTGAGCGTCGTTTCCCAGTCGCCGATATCAGCGTCCTGCGGGGCTTCCGCCGGCGATGTGACGAGCACTTGGGCGCGCGCAGTTATTGGAACAGCGACGATCGTCACTGCCAGCATCACAACGCAATACTTAAGTATTCGTAGCCGCATAACTTCCCCACACCCTTGTGAACACTTTTTGTTTTGGTGCGGTGTTTGTCGACTTCAAAATGACGATGATGATTATTTCTTGATATTTCTATCTATCAAAAAGCGATACTCGGTGCGGATTCGCGTTATGCGTGTTGGGTTGCGCCGCTGTCGATTGCGTATGATCCTGCGTCCATGACACCTGACCGCTTCGAGACCTGGCTCTTCCCGGACGCAACCGGGCTCTACTGCGCGCCGGGGGATTTCCATATCGATCCGCATCGCCCGGCGGAGCGCGCATTCATCACGCACGGCCATGCCGACCATGCCCGCCCCGGCCACACCCACGTGCATGCCACGCCGGAGACGCTCTCGATCATGACGTTACGTCTCGGCAAGCAGTGCGGCGATCACCACCACCCACTGCAGTACGGCGAGGTCATCACAATCGGTGATGTGACGGTCTGGCTTGCGCCGGCCGGACATGTGCTTGGGAGCGCGCAGGTCGTGCTTGAGTGGGGCGGCAAACGCGCGGTCGTCTCGGGGGACTACAAGCGACGGGCGGATCTCACGTGCGCTGCTTTCGAAGTGGTACCGTGCGATCTCTTCGTGACGGAGGCGACGTTCGGGCTGCCTGTGTTTCGTCAC
>JBCAXC010000509.1:0-1947 GCA_038534255.1 Pseudomonadota bacterium | reverse complement strand
CGGTATCCGGCAGCTTGTCCCATGTCGCAGCGGGTGCAAGCGCGGCAGCACCGGGGACGGACGCAACGACATCCCGGAACGTGCTCACCGGTGCATCGGCCTCGGCATAGGCAATCACCCGCCACACGCCCGGAACCTCGACATCCTCAAACCAGCTGAGCGCATCCACATGCGGGTTGAGCGCGTCAGCGATGTGTTCGGCGAGATCGGGAGCGTCGCAGACGAGCGTAAACGCGTGCACGCTCATGTCGCCGGGATTTCCGTGTCAGGCGCCGTCGCGTCGGGCTCTGCCAGATGACGGTTCCACTGCGCCCGCAGGTGCGCGGCGCCATCGGACGGTGCCCGCGTGCGCAACACTCCGTCGCCATCTTCCGCAACAATGCCGTTGTCGAGCAGGCGCGACAGGGCGTCCTCGGCGTCGAACTGCACGGCCACGCCGAACTCCTCTTCGAGAAATTGCTCGATCGCCTGACGCGCATCATCCAGTTCCGCACGCGGCAATGGCCCACGCGCCAGCAACGCGTAGAGCAACATTTCCTCCTTCACGTCCTCTTCCTCAGCGCGATCCGTGAGTAACGTGAGCACACCGCGGTTGTCCGCGAGATTGTGGAAGTAAAGGTTCTGCGCCAGCGTCATCATGTACGCGTTCTTTTGGGTGAAGAACTTTTTCACCTGCCGGAAGATCACCGCGACGAGCCCGACGAGCGCGGCAAGCGCTTTGAGCGGATTGGTCGCAACAAGCGCGAGTTTGCTGATTGTCGTCACCACGCTCGCGATGGTTCCACCACCCGCCGTCGCCCCGAGAAACAGCTTGTCCGCCAGCTTGAATTTCACGCGCGTGTTCGGGAACATCATCTGCAGATCGGCGCGAGGGATCTGCTTGAACATCTTGAGATAGACGAAGTCCGACGATGCCTGTTCCGGCAGCATCTGCCGGAGTTTTTTCAACCGCTTCGCCGCCTGCTTCTCATCGATATCTTCCTCGACCATGATCTCACGCAGGCGGACATCCTCAGGCTTCAGCTTCAAGAGGAGGAAAAGTCGTTGGAAAATCGGCACTGTCTCGGAATGCTTTTTCAGCCAGAGCGTCTTCCACTGACGGAACGTGTGCTGCTTCACCGTCGCGCCGCGCGAGAACACCATCAGTTCGTCGAACTCGGCGAGATCAACCGACAGATCGAGGCCGTAGGCTGACTTTTCTTCAAATATCTGCTCCAGGATCGCCGGGGTGATCTCACGATAGTTGGCCGACGTCAGAATGCGGCGCAACAGGCCGGTCAGCCTGCCCTGCATGCTGGTAAACTCTTCGGGCGTGAACGTCAGCGCGCGCACGGTGTCACGATCCGGACTGAAGGGCAGGTAGACCTCTTTCAGCTCCAGCAAGAGCTGCGTGTACGAAAGGTTGCGCACGGCGCCGAGGCACTTGAAGAAGTCGCGAACCTTCGGCACGTCGCCGGGCGTCCACACCGAGGGGTCGCAGAGCTTTTCGATGATCGCGAAACGCGTGAGCGGGATGAAGGTCTCGCGTTTTTCCTCCTCACCGACGATCGTCGTCGTCGGTTGCGCCGCGACCTCAGAGCCGTCGGAAATTGGTCCCGGCTCCTCGATTTCCGCAACAGCATCCTCCTGCAACGCATCGCGCGCGTCGTCGTCTTCCGGCGAACGCATGACATCGCGTTCGTCCGCGACGTCACGCAGACCGTTCCCGGCCCGGCTGCGCTTAGGCGCCTCTTGCCCGACACTGGTGTGCTCGAAGCCGGTCTGGCGAGGATCGTCCTGCAAAGCCACGCGCAACCCCTCTATGGCGATCGTCCCTGCCGTGGGCACGGCGATGTCTCGCCCGCTCAACGACGTTCCCTTGGCATGTTAGCGGATATTTGCGGCATCCAAAAGTTCGCGTGCGCTGCGATGCGTCGATCTCACGCCTTCTGGATGAACGACTAGTCG
>JBCAXC010000508.1:0-1948 GCA_038534255.1 Pseudomonadota bacterium | reverse complement strand
GACCGCATGGGTCTTCTCTCTCTTTCCTACGGCGAAGTGTGAGCTTCGCCCGCTGCGTCACGACACTGTCATCGAAAGCGATGACAACTGCGCCATGTCAGAGCTTGATCTCCACATCGACACCAGCGGCAAGGTCGAGCTTCATCAGCGCGTCGACCGTTTGAGGTGTCGGGTCCACGATGTCGAGGATGCGCTTGTGGGTGCGCATCTCGAACTGCTCGCGGCTCTTCTTGTTGACGTGCGGCGAGCGGTTCACGGTGAACTTCTCAATGCGCGTCGGCAATGGAATGGGCCCGCGCACATCCGCACCGGTGCGACGCGCCGTGTTGACGATTTCCTTCGTCGAGGTGTCAAGGATCCGGTGATCGAACGCCTTGAGCCGTATTCTGATATTCTGGCTTTGCATCGCCTCAACTCATTCGGGTGACAGAAGTATCAGGGCCGACCGCCTGGTCGTCTCATCCTGCGTCTTCGTCGCACCGCCCTCTATCAACTGCCAAAAGTCTTTGGTTCGTCATACGGCGGATGCCGCAACAGCTCGGGGCGCTTCTGCTGGCAGAAGCGCCCCGGTGTTTTCGTCTCTATTCGATGATCGACGCCACGACGCCGGCACCCACGGTGCGGCCGCCTTCACGAATGGCGAAACGGAGGTTATCTTCCATCGCGATCGGCACGATCAGCTCAACCTCGACCGAGCAGTTGTCGCCCGGCATCACCATTTCCGTACCTTCCGGCAGCTTCACCACACCCGTCACGTCGGTTGTGCGGAAGTAGAACTGCGGACGATAGTTCGTGAAGAACGGCGTGTGACGGCCACCTTCGTCTTTCTTCAGGATGTAGGCTTCTGCCTTGAACTTCGTGTGCGGTGTCACGGAGCCCGGCTTGCAGAGCACCTGACCGCGCTCAACTTCCTCGCGCTTCGTGCCACGCAGGAGCACACCGACGTTGTCGCCAGCGACGCCCTTGTCGAGCAGCTTGCGGAACATCTCGACGCCCGTGCAGGTCGTCTTCTGTGTGTCCTTGATGCCGATGATCTCGATCTCTTCGCCGACATTGATCTCGCCGCGCTCGACACGACCTGTCGTCACCGTACCGCGACCGGAAATCGAGAAGACATCTTCGATCGGCATCAGGAACGGAAGATCAATCGGACGCTCAGGCTGCGGGATGTAGCTGTCGACGGCTTCCATCAGCTCTTTGATAGACTTCTCGCCGATCGTTTCGCCTTCGCGGCCTTCGAGTGCCGCCAGAGCGGAACCCTTGACGATCGGGATATCGTCGCCCGGGAATTCGTAGGACGAGAGCAGCTCGCGGACTTCCATCTCGACGAGTTCGAGGAGTTCCTCGTCGTCAACCTGGTCGACCTTGTTCATGTAGACGACCAGCGCCGGCACACCGACCTGACGGGCAAGCAGAATGTGCTCACGCGTCTGCGGCATCGGGCCGTCGGCTGCGTTCACCACGAGGATCGCGCCGTCCATCTGAGCGGCACCGGTGATCATGTTTTTCACGTAGTCGGCGTGACCCGGGCAATCGACGTGCGCGTAGTGACGGTTGTCCGTCTCATACTCGACGTGTGCCGTCGAGATCGTGATCCCGCGGGCTTTTTCTTCCGGAGCCTTGTCGATCTGATCGTAGTCCTGGAAGTCACCGAAATACTTGGTGATCGCCGCTGTCAGCGTGGTCTTGCCGTGGTCGACGTGACCGATCGTGCCGATGTTGCAGTGCGGCTTATTCCGCTCAAACTTTTCCTTGGCCATCTGTCTCAGGCTCCTTCGTCATTTGTGTCCGACGAAACGTCGGTGCGTCGTGTTCGATGCTTATGTAAACGTCTGTCTCTACCCGTCAGCCGCTTGAGCGCGCCTCACGCGTACTTTGCCTTGACCTCTTCCGCGACGGCCTGGGGGACCTGCGCGTAGCTGTCGAAAACCATGGTGAACTGTGCCCG
>JBCAXC010000507.1:0-1949 GCA_038534255.1 Pseudomonadota bacterium | reverse complement strand
GCGCCGGCCAGCGCACCAACTGTTCCGATGACGCGATGGCCGGCGCCCTCCTTCTCGGCGGCGTCTGGCTCTACGGTTTTGACGACAGTCGCGTGGCTGAGCTGCGTGCGATGATTTCCACGGAGCAGGAGCAAAGCCGCGATCTGACGGAAAACCTCAAGATCGCAGAGGCTCGTCGCGAAGACATCGCGGATGAACTGAAGGCCGCGCTGAAAGTCCACTCCGATCAGCTGGCCCGTCTGCATCGGCGCGCCGATGAGATCGCTCGCGAGTTCAATGTCGCTGGCATTGAGCCGACGGAGGGGAGCGATCTCCCACCGATCGACTGGTCCGCGCGAGCGCCTGTGTCGATCGAGAGCAACAATCGTCGCTACACGGCCGCGCGGCAGCAAATCGAACGCTTGAACGCGGCACTTGAACGGGCGACGGCGGCACGTGCGGCGCTTGCGCAGCAGCCGACGCCGGGGACGAACCGAACGCGTGAACTGCGCGCGGAAATCAAGGAGCTGCGCAAGTCGCTGGCGTACGGCATCAAGACGGAAAACTATGATGTCGAGGTGCTGCCGGATAACGAGCTGGTCAACGGGCAGACGGGTCGCTACTACGTCATCGACCTCAAGAACGCCGCGAGCGGATTAAAATTCCGCTTTCCGGGTGGGCAGTACACGCTCGCACGGTCCGACGCGTCTTTCCGCAAGGCGCTGACGGCATTTGTCGCCGACGTGGCGGGCAAGCTCGAAGGTGAGGTTGACTACGGCTTTTTCGTCCGCGGCAGCGCGGATAGCGTTCCGTTCCGTGGACGGCAGCTCGATGCGTACCGCTACAACGAGGTCGAGTATCTGAAATCGGTTGGCCAGGGGCGCTATCGGCTTGGTGCTGTCGTTCATGCAGTCGACGCATCGATCCGCAACCGTGATCTTCCGTTCCTGCGTGCGCGCTTCCTTAAAGATGTTGTTGCCTCGACCTATCCGGTGACGACGCCGGTGATCCTTGAAGGCACCATCACCGACCGGGCAAGCAATGCGGACCGGAACGTGTAGCTGATCCTCTTCGTCGACTGGTAAGCGGTCACCACAATCTACCGATCAGGCTGGGTCCTCGCCGCGCTCAATCGCGGCGAGGATTTTTTTGGCGCTGTCGAGATAGGCGGATTTGTTCTCGTCCTTCATTCGGTCCCAAGTGCTGTAGGCGCGCGAGATGCGAGGATTTTTCTCCAGCTTCTCGCGGTTGCGGACGAGAAAATCCCAGTAGAGCGGGTTGAACGGGCAGGCGCCCTCACCTGTCTTTTTCGAGACGCTGTAGCTGCAGTTGCTGCAGTAGTCAGACATCTTCGAAATGTAATTGCCGCTCGCTGCATAGGGCTTCGATGCGAGCAGGCCGCCGTCGCCAAACTGGCTCATGCCGAGCGTATTCGGCAGTTCCACCCATTCGTACGCGTCCGCGTAGACCATCAGATACCATTCATGGACAGCTTGGGGGCGTGCTCCGTAGAGCATCGCGAAATTGCCGGTGACCATCAACCGCTGGATATGATGGGCATAGGCTTCCTCTTTCGTCTGGCTGATCGCGTCAGCGAGGCACGTCATCCGAGTCCGGGCTGACCAGTAGAATTCCGGCAAGTCACGCTCCGCGCCAAAGAAATTTTCCTCCACATACTCCGGCATCTTCAGCCAGTAAATTCCGCGGACGTATTCGCGCCAACCGATGATCTGGCGGATAAATCCTTCCACCGCGTTCAGGGGCGCGGTGCCAGCCGTATAAGCTCTTTCGACGCGTTGGCACACGTCCAGAGGGTCGAGCAGGCCAGCGTTGATGTAGAACGATACGAGCGAGTGATAGAGGAATTTTTCTCCTTTCAGCATCGCATCCTGATAGTCACCGAAACGTGGGAGTACGTGCTCGACGAAATTGTCGACGACCTTTCCGGCGTCTTCGGCCGTCACGGCAAA
>JBCAXC010000506.1:0-1949 GCA_038534255.1 Pseudomonadota bacterium | reverse complement strand
CGAGTTGCCAAGGCTGATCCCATGCCAATGCGATGGGCGCCATCATGACCGTGGAGATCGCCATCAGCCAGGCAACTCGAACCGAGCGCACGTTCGGTGATTGCGGCAGCAGCGCTGTCAATTTTCCACACAGCTCTCGCCTCGCTGGTGCTCTTCTGGATCATCAAGCGCCAGGGCGCGACATTTTTCTCCCAGGTCAACTTTTTGATCCCGCTGATCGGCGTGTTCTACGGTGTGGTCCTATTGGGTGAGGAGCTGGGAAGCGGAGCGTTCGTCGCGCTCACCGTGATCCTGATCGGCATTGCAATCGCGCGCTATGCGCCGGCCCCACGCGTAGCGCCGCCGGATCGAGGCGCGCCGGGTCAAGAAAAGATTTCGGCGTAGCGATCCGCAGAAAACCCGATATGCGTCGCGTCGTCCCGCGTCAGCACAGGGCGCTTGATCAACGTCGGTGCCTCAAGCGCTGCGGACACAGCTGCCGCCGAATCCATGCCGTCGCGCACCTCAGGTGAAAGCTGCTTCCATGTGGTGCTGCGCTTGTTGATCACCGTCTCCCAGCCGAGCGTGTCGATCCACACCCGGACCAGCGCGGCGTCGAGCCCATCTGCACGGAAATCGTGAAACCGGTAGGCCACGCCCTGCGCCTCAAGCCATGTCCGCGCCTTTTTCACCGTGTCGCAATTGGCAATGCCGTAGAGCGTTACAGGACTCATGGCTTCTTTCTCTTCGCGAACATTTCGCGCATCTGGGCGCAGACATCGCCGCGCGCCACACGCGGCGTGAACCAAATGTAGTCCGCCTCGCCATCCGCGATGAGCGCTGCCGGGTCGCTCTTGCCGTCCACGACTTCGCGAAAATTCACCGTGATGCTCTTTCGCTCGAAGTGCCGCAGATAGTGCGGCACCCCGCGATCCATCCGGGCATGTCCGCTGCCTGAAATCAGCACGCTCGGCCCTTCGGCCTGTCGCATCGTCATCGCAAGCGCGGCGTCGAGCTTGCGCTGCGCCCGCACCATGCGTGGAAGAATTGTCTTCGCTTTTTCTCCGGTGATCAGCCCGCAATGCGATGACTTGAGCTCATCGAGCAGCTCGTCATTCTCCGCCGCGGGCAACGCGGCTGCATCAAGAACGGCCTGGACCTTGCCGCCGCTGTCCACAGCCGGGCGTGCCGAAGCAAGCGGCAGGCTGTGCGTGATGGCGGTATCAAAGATGGGTGCATAGATCTCGAACGGCGGCCAACCGCTTTTCGCCCAACCAAGGCGACGCGCATAGTCGGCCGCAGATACTTTTTGTGCCTTGCGCCGCTCGGCTTCTAAAGCCTCGAGTGCCTTGGTCGGCATGCCGCCGAACATTTCCATGACGATCGTGGGGCGCACATCATCTGCAACAAGCCGACGGATGATCTCGGCCTGCAAACGGTGATGCTCTGGATTGTCGTGAATTTCGCCGAGCAACAGATGCGTGCTGCTCGCAAGCACGCGGGTCATCTGATCTGCGCTCACAAAAGACTGCGCCGCGGTGTCATAGATTTTGCCGACGAGCGGATGATCCTGGAGGGTGAGCGTTGCGGATTGTTCCGCGTTTGCAGACCGTTCTGGAACCGTGAATGCAAACAGCGCGACCAGACCTGCGAGACACAGCGCGAGCAGTCGAACGGTCACCGGATGATCAGGCCGCGCACCCCGCTCAGCTTTCTGCAATCCGCTGCTCACCTTTCGCATCCCTCATCAGATTGGTGAACCGGCGGAACAGGTAGTGACTGTCCTGCGGCCCCGGTGACGCTTCAGGGTGATACTGGACTGAAAACACCGGTTTGTCTTTCACTCGAATGCCGCAGTTCGAGCCGTCGAAGAGGGAAACATGCGTCTCCTCGATGCCATCCGGCAGGCTGTCGCGATCGACTGAAAACCCGTGGTTCATCGAGGTGATCTCGACCTTCGATGTCGTGTG
>JBCAXC010000505.1:0-1963 GCA_038534255.1 Pseudomonadota bacterium | reverse complement strand
CACGCCCGCCTCGGCAAGGAGGGCGAACGCTTTGTTGCGCTCAACGGCGAGACCTACGCGGTCGACGATCAGATCACCGTGATCGCCGATGACAACGGTGTGCTTGGCATCGGTGGCGTGATGGGTGGCGAGAGCACCGGTTCCAGCATGGACACCGTGAACGTCTTCTACGAGTCGGCGTATTTCGACACGGTGCGTACGGCTATCTCGGGACGGCGAACGGAGATCAATTCCGATGCGCGCTACCGTTTCGAGCGCGGCATTGATCCGCAGAGTGAAATCGAGGGGGCCAACCTCGCCGCGCATTACGTGAAGGACATCTGTGGCGGCGAGGTCAGCGCGATCGCAATGGCGGGGGCGGAACCGGAGGCCGACCTGACGATTGCGTTCGATCCTGCGCTCGTTGCGAAGCTGACCGGGCTGGATGTCAAGGCGAGCGCGTGCACGCGCATCCTGAAGGCGCTTGGCTTCACGGTCGGCGGCAAGGGCAAGGCGCTCAAGGTCAGCGTGCCGAGTTGGCGGCCTGATGTTCATGGGCCGGCGGATCTCGTCGAGGAGGTTATCCGCATTGTCGGGATCGACACTGTACCGTCGGTTGCGATGACGCGTGACTTTGGTGTGGCGCGGCCGGTCATGACCCCACGGCAGCTGCGTGTGAGGCGCGCGCGGCGCACGCTGGCGGCGCGCGGTATGGTCGAGGCTGTGACCTGGTCATTCATCACCAAACCGCTGGCGACGCACTTCGGCGGGGGTAGCGATGTGCTCGAACTGGCCAACCCGATCTCGTCTGAGCTTTCGACCATGCGACCCAGCCTGCTGCCCGGTCTGCTCGAAGCTGCCCGGAAGAACCGCGATCGCGGGATCGCCGAGGTCGCGCTGTTCGAGGTGGGACAGGTTTATGCGGGCGACAGCGCGGACGAGCAGTTTACCTCCGTCGCCGGGGTGCGGACGGGCACGGCCGAGCTTGTCGGCGCCGGTCGTGACTGGAACGGTGCGGCGGACACGGTCGACGCGTTCGACGTGAAGGCTGACGCCGCCGCGGTGCTTTCAGCGCTCGGGCTCGATGCCAGGAAGGTGCAGATCTCCCGCAGTGCGCCGGACTGGTTCCACCCGGGCCGGTCGGGCACGTTCCAGCTCGGGCCGAAAAACCAGATCTGCCATTTTGGCGAGTTGCATCCGCTGACCTGCGAAGCCCTCGATCTTGCGCCCGGTGCCGTGGCGTTCGAGCTGACGCTCGAAAGGCTGCCGCAACCGAAAGCGAAGACGCCGAGCAAGCCGGCGGTCGATCTTGCCGAACTTCAGCCGGTGCGGCGCGACTTCGCGTTTGTCGTGGATGCGGACGTGGCGGCCGGCGACATCATCCGGGCTGCCTCGGGTGCGGACAAGAAGTTGATCACGGATGTGCTCGTGTTCGACGTGTTCGAAGGTGATCGCGTCGGTGCAGGGAAAAAATCCGTGGCAATCGAGGTCGTGCTTCAACCGCGTGGGAAGTCCATGACGGATGACGAGATCGACGCCATCTCGCAGAAGATCGCAGCGCAGGTGAAAAAATCGACCGGTGGTGAACTGCGCAGCTAAGCTGACGCGCCGTTCAAGGGCAGTACGGTCTCGTCAGTCCGATGACGTGACGGCGAGGGACGCGCGTTTGGCAATGCGTCCCTTGTCCGCCGCGTCGCGTGCCAGATCTTCCAGCAACACGTCCGCCAGCGGGGCCGCGAGCTGTGAAGCGTGGAGGCGACGCGCCCACGGTTCGCTGTTGTTGCCCGTGCCGACCACGACGACATACGAGAACGCCTCGCCGTTCGCAAACTGGATGCCGCCTGCGACGAAGGTGTCGACGGTCGCGTGCTCATCCTCGGTGACCTGCGTGCCCGTCTTGGCGAAATGTAGTTTCACGTCGCGACGGCGTTTTGCGCACCATTTCCCGAGGCTCTTCAGCGTGCCGATCCGTTTGCCGCGGAAC
>JBCAXC010000504.1:0-1973 GCA_038534255.1 Pseudomonadota bacterium | reverse complement strand
CGGAGGATATTCTGAACCGCTGGATCGTGCCGCTGAACAGCCGGGTGGATTATCTCTCTCTGCACACCGGCAAGAGCGCGATGATCCCGTTCGACGAGATTGTGATCTTTTCGACGAACATGCACCCGGACGATCTGATGGACCCGGCGTTCCAGCGCCGGATCAGCTACAAGCTTGAGACGGTCGAGCCGCCGGAAGATCTGTTCCGGCGCGTCTTTGACGGGATGGCGAAGCAGCGTGGTCTCGAGCTGACGAACGAGATTTACGCGCGAGTGATGGACAATATTCGCGAGAACGAAGCACCGCTCGCATATTTTCAGCCGAAGTTCATCGTCGAACAGGTTCTGGCGTCGTGCAAATTCGAGGGCACGCGCCCGCAACTGACACTCGACAATGTCGACGATGCGCTGGCAAACCTGTTCGTGCAGAAGCCGGATGGCTCGATGTTTGGGGTCAAGCGGAGCAGCTAACCTCCGCTATCCGGCGACGCTCTCGCGCTGGCTGTCATATTGCTGTGCGGCGATGACGATGCCCTCGACAATCTCTTCACGGCTGGCGGATTTTTTCGCTGCCGGGCCTGTCAGACGCAGCGCGGAGTTTTTTGCAACTGCCGCCAGCTCGGCTTTGGTGCGCAGGTTCGAGAGACGGCCCCGCAGCATCTGTTCGCCGTGCTGACGAAGTATGTTGACGGCATGGATCGCCGGGACGGAGCTGGCTGTCGTGCGACGCTTGCGGGCTGGTTGTCGCGCGTCTTTTGATGTCGGCGCGGCCAGGCTGTCGGAAAGCGCGCTGCGCAGGCGGTTTGCGAAATCCGGATTGGCTTGCGCTTCCTCGATCACCACGTCAAAGAGAGTTTCGAGGTAACGCGCGACGTCACGGTCGTCGTCTTTTTTAAGTGGAGGCATGCTCATGCAGCGCCCCGCTCGCCGGCATTTCCGGTCCAGTCCAGCATGGCGGCAAACAGCTCTTCGACGATGGCGCGGCCATCACCGAACTTCTGGTTGAGCGATTGCGGTGCCGCGCGAAACTCCAGAGCGCCTTCGATAGCGGCACGCTGTGGCATGACGAGACCGAGAGACGGATACCGCGCCATCACGGTATCGATGATGCCGCGCTGATAGGGGTTGTTCATGCGCACGCGATTGGCGAGCAGGCGTATCTGGCGATTGGGATCGCTCGTCGTGAGGCGATTGACCAGCCAGCCGACATTATCCTCCGCCGTGGCGTCCGGCACATACGGCACAACCACGAAATCGCCGGCCTGTACGGCGCCCCACGCGACGTTCGAGAGGCCGGGCGGGCAGTCCATGATCACGACATCATAGAGACCGTCGAGGCGCCGGATGAGCGTGCGGACGCGCTGCTGCATGTCGGTAAAAATCTCCGCGAGATCACCGCTAGCGCTGCCGATCTGGCCGCCGTAGTTCGCCAGCAACATCTCGCGCTCCGTGTCATCCAGTGCGAAGGAGCCTGGGATGACCGAGAGATCCGGTGCGCGATTGCCTGGGGTGATGTGCACGTCACCGGCCTGTGGCGCGATGAACTCAGCGAGTGCGGGTGGCGTCGTAGCATAGAGCCCGCGCAGGAGACCGGCCACAGTGTGATTTTCCATCCGCGCCTGCTTCCAGCGCTCGTGCCCGAGCAGGGTAATCGACGTGCTCGATTGGGCATCGAAGTCGATCACGAGCGTCTTCTGGAAGCCGATCACCGCGTAGGCGTAGGCGAGCATGGAGGTCGTTGTCGTCTTGCCGACGCCGCCGCGACGGTTCGTGACTGTGATGAAGGTCGTCATCTGGCTGGCCCTCCTGAGATTGCGCTCGACGCACGCAACGGCATTGCCACGAAGTTACGTGCGTCGCCGGATGGGTGACAGGGTGGGACGGTGGTCATGCACAGGGATATGCGGCGCGTCTCTCGCGTCAGCGCGGTCGTTCAAGATGGCACTTGCGGCGCTTCAATATTTGACATAATAC
>JBCAXC010000503.1:0-1974 GCA_038534255.1 Pseudomonadota bacterium | reverse complement strand
GCAATCGCTCTGCGAAGGCCTCGGGCACGGCACGACCGAGCACCACGACGGCCTGCGCGCCAAAGATCCGTGCGCCAGCCGCCACCGAGAGCCCGTGATTGCCCGCGCTTGCCGTGATGAACGTCATCGCCGAAGCAATGTCGCGGAACGCGTCAGTCGTCATCTCGTGCGGATCAACGTAGGTACCGAGCGTCTCCGTGGCGCGGGACTGCAAAACATGTGCGACGGCAAAGGCACCACCAAGTGCCTTGAAACTGCCGAGCCCCATCCGCGCGCTCTCGTCTTTCACCCAGAGCGTCGCGATGCCTTGCGCCGCAGCCATCTCCGGCAAGTCATGCAGCGGCGTCGTCGCATGGCGCGGACATGCTGCGAGCAGCGCACAAGGCCACTCAGGGTCAGCACGAAAGCGGAGCGGTATGTTGCGATGCACAGCACGGTGCGGATTTTCCAGGTGCCTCACATTATCCTCTCTCACCCGCATTGGGGTCTCAAATCAGCTTGGGCGCCCGGTCAGGCGCGGCCACAGCAACTCCAGCACAACGCTGCCGCAGATCACGGCAATCGCCAGCATCTCGATGCCGGAGATCGGCTGTTTCAGGATGGCAAGCGCAAGGAAGGCGGTGAGCACCGGCTTGAGGAAAAACAGATAACTGCCCCGTGTGATGTCCGGCACCGCGGCAAGGCCACCGAGCCAGAGTATTTGTGTGATCGTCGTATTCCAGATGCCGAGCACGAGCAGCGAGGACGACGCCGTCGCGGACTTGTCGAATAGCGTCAGTGGATTGACCCAGATCGCAAAAAACACACCGACGATCAGCCACAACCCGATGGCCCCGATGGTCATCGAGAGCGTCGTGATCCGCAGCGCCCCGTGCGCCACGATCAGCGGCTTTACCATCACCGCGTAAAACGAGCCGAGAGCCGCGCACGCGAGCGCCATCAGGATGCCGATGATCGACCGGCTGTCCCCGGCAAGCTGGCTGAGCACACCGTCTGTCAGCAACAGTGCAACCCCGACGACCGCCGCCCCACCAGAGATCAACTTTGCCGTCGAGACGGGCACGCGATTGATCATCAGGTTGGCAAGCCCGACAAAGATCGGGATCGTCGTCACCATCGTCCCGACCTGCACCACGCTCGCGTAGTCGAGCGACCAGTGAAAGAACAGATACGCTCCGCTCACACCGACGATAGAGAGTGGCACCAGCTCTTTCCATGACGCCCGAAGCGGCGTGATGAGATCACGATGCTTCGGCCAGACCGCACAGATCGCCAGCAGGCCGAGCGCCCCGATCAGATAACGCCAGACCGAAACCTCCGGCCCGTTCACGCCGGAAAACACGGCGAAGAACTCACTCGAGGCATGCCCCGTGACGCCGAGAAACGTCATGCCGTAGGCGAGCGCAGGCGACATCAGCCCGCATCCGATGCAGGTGCCGCGGGCGAAGTCGTCTCAAGACGCTCGCCAAACGATTGCAACGCACCGGCAAGGATCTCCGGTTGTTCGAGCGGGATCAGATGCCCGGCATCTGCGAGGACAATTTCCTCCACGTTCGCCATCTCCGCCTTTATCTCCTCGACCGCATTGCGATCCAGAAAGACGCGATCCCGCAGGCCGGTCACGACGAGGACGGGGCAATCAATTGTGCCCCATGAAAAATCCCAATCGACATCGCGGGAGCGTTCGATCAGTCGATAGATCCCGGATGTCGCCTCAAGCGGGCTGTAGGCCGCGTCTCCCAGACACTTCTCCCGCATCTTTGAAAGTGTCTCCGGGCCAAGCAGCATGGGAAGAAAAAGGTCCATCACGAGCTGCGAACCGCCGAGCTGGCTGGCCCGGAACACCGCCTCGTTCGTCCAGTCAAGCGCGAGCCCCGGTTTGCGCAGCGTGTTGATCAACACAAGTCCATCGCACGCAAGGCCGGCTTCCATCGCGCGCGCCGCAAAAAGCCCTCCGATCGAAAGCCCGACCAG
>JBCAXC010000502.1:0-1995 GCA_038534255.1 Pseudomonadota bacterium | reverse complement strand
GGCGATCAATGATGATGTCGTTCTGGATGGCGAGTTGCTGGTGGTGCGGAATGGAGAGATCGCGCCGTTCAACGACCTGCAGCAACGGCTCAATCGCAAGGCCGTCAGCCCGAAGATCATGACCGCATATCCGGCGCATGTCCGTCTCTACGATATCCTCCGAGACGGTGATGAGGATCTGCGCGAGCTGGCTTGGACGGACCGGCGAGCCCGGTTGGAGGCGTGGATCGACGCGCACCCGAACCCGCGTCTCGACGTGTCGGAACTTGTGGAGACCGGCGACAAGGCCGCGCTGCAGAGCATCTGGGAGACGACACGCGGCATCGGCATTGAAGGGCTGATGTTGAAGCGGAAAGAAAGTCCGTATCTCGCCGGGCGTCCGAAAGGGCACTGGTTCAAGTGGAAGCGTGCACCTCTGACGCTCGACACGGTGCTGATGTATGCCGAACGCGGCAGCGGCAAGCGCTCGTCATTTTACTCCGACTATACGTTCGGCGTCTGGGCCGAGGGTGACGACGGCGATCGCGAGCTGGTGCCCGTCGGCAAGGCATACTCCGGGTTCACCGATGCCGAGCTGAAGAAGCTCGACAAGTTCGTGCGCGGTAACACGCAGCAGCGCTTCGGTCCGGTGCGCGGCGTGGCGGCGGGGATCGTCTTTGAGGTGGCGTTCGATGCCGTGCATCACTCACCGCGCCACAAGTCCGGCGTCGCGATGCGCTTTCCCCGTATTCATCGCATCCGGTGGGACAAGCCGGTCGAGGAAGCCGATACGCTCGAGACAGTGCTTGGGCTGATCGAAACGCGGACCACGGATGCCGCCGTCGTGGACGGCGACGGGGCCGATGACGACGTCGCGCCCGGCGGGCAGCTCAGTTTGTTCTAGCGTTGGATTTAATCCCGCTCGGAGTCCGTCGATGCCATGCGCGCGGCGGTGTAGCGGGTGCCCACAATCGTCTTTTCGTTGATCAAGCCATCCAGTTCGGTGACCGTCGCGTCATCAAGCTTGATATCACCGGCACCCGCATTTTCCTCCATATGCGCGATATCCTTCGTGCCCGGGATCGGAACCATGGTGCGATCCTGCCGTGCAAGCAGCCAGGCCAGCGCGAGTTGCGGCTTCGAGCAGCCGACCCGTTCCGCGATCGCACCGAATGGTTCCATCAGCTTGATGTTGTGCGCGAACGCATCAGGTTCGAAGCGAGGCCGTGCGATCGTGCAGCGCAGATCTTCCGGTGGCAGTTGCGAGACGTCCTGGGTGACACCGGTAAGGAACGACCGACCCAGCGGTGAAAACGGCACGATCGTGATGCCGAGTTCTTGACAAGCGGCCATGATTTTTCTCTCCGGTGTGCGTGACCAAAGCGAATATTCCGACTGCAGCGCCGCAAGCGAATGGGTCGCGTGGGCGCGTCGCAGGGTGTCGCTCGAACACTCGGAGATCCCCAACTCGCGCACCTTGCCAGCCTCAACCAGCCGGGCCATCGCGCCAATCGTCTCCTCGACAGGGACATTCGGGTCTGCGCGGTGCAGATAGTAGAGATCGATTACGTCGGTCCGCAACCGCGCGAGGCTGGCGTCGCAATCGCCCGCAATGCGCTTCGGGTCTCCATCGATCCCGTCGGCTGACAGGCCGCATTTCGTCGCCAGCACATATGCGTCGCGTCGGCCTTCGAGCGCGCCGCCGATCAGCGTTTCGTTGTGTCCGCTGCCGTACATCATCGCCGTGTCGATGAATGTGTAGCCGACATCGAGCGCGCGGTTCAGCAGGCGGGCCGACGCCGCATCGCTCTCCGCCTTGCCGTAGCCGAACGACATGTTCATCGCCCCGAGCCCGATTGCGGAAACGGTGAGCGAGCCAATCTGGCGCGTGTGCATGGAGGCCTCGTTGTGCGGATATGGTCGGGCGAGCGGAGGTGTCGCGGATCAGGTCCAAGCCGTCAATGGGTGGGAGCGCGGTTCAAACTTCCCACCATGGTTCTGGTGCGCCAGAGTGAT
>JBCAXC010000501.1:0-2002 GCA_038534255.1 Pseudomonadota bacterium | reverse complement strand
GACGGGATGGGTGATCCAGGTTTTCTGGCCAGTGATGCGGTAGACGTCTTCACCGAACCAAACACCGGTTCTGACCTCGCCTCGCTGAAAACCCGCGCTGTCCGCGATGGAGACGTCTACCGCATCACTGGCCAGAAAACCTGGATCACCCATCCCGTCCGCGCGGACCTGATGACCCTGCTTGCCCGCACCGATCCGGATGAAAAAGGCTATCGCGGGCTCTCGATGTTCCTTGTCGAAAAGCCGCGCGGCACGGACGAAAATCCGTTTCCCGCGGAAGGCATGACCGGCGGTGAGATCGAGGTTCTCGGCTATCGCGGCATGAAGGAATACGACATCTCCTTCGACAACTTTGAAGTCCCGGCGTCCGCACTGCTTGGCGGCGAAGAAGGCAAGGGCTTCAAGCAGCTCATGGAGACGTTCGAGGCCGCCCGCATTCAGACGGCCGCGCGCGCCGTGGGTGTCGCGCAGGCTGCGATGGACCTCGCACTGAAATATGCTGAAGACCGTCAGCAGTTCGGCAAGGCGTTGATCTCCTTCCCCCGCGTTGCCAACAAGATCGCGATTATGGCCGTTGAGACCATGATCATCCGCCAGCTCACTTTATTCTCCGCACGTGAGAAAGATGAGGGACGGCGCTGCGATGTGGAAGCCGGCATGGCCAAACTGCTCGGCGCACGCGTCGCGTGGTCGGCGTCCGACAACGCATTGCAGATCCACGGCGGCAATGGCTTCGCGCTGGAATACCCGATCAGCCGTGTGCTCTGTGACGCACGCATCCTGAACATCTTCGAAGGTGCTGCCGAGATCCAGGCACAGGTGATGGCGCGACGACTACTCGCGGGCTGAACGGGCAGCCGCACAACCGCGACACTCAATCGGCTTCCGGCGTCGTATCTGCGACGTCGGCGGCCGTTTCACGCATCGCCCAAAGCACCGCGCACTGCATCAATCGCTCTCTCCATGGCTGCGGTGAGGCGAGCCCAACGCGCGTCAGCGCGGCGCTCTCGGCATCGCTCGCCGACGGCCCACGCCACGCACGAAACGCGCCGGCCAGCAACGCCAGTCGATCATGCTCGTGCGCCGCGAGGTGTTGCAGCGTCGGTACCAACCGTTGCTCAAGCGGCGTCATTTCCGTCCCAAGCGGGAACATCGGCAAATGTCCGCGTGATTGCGCCACGGCAAGTGTGCGCGCAATCCGCTCCGGCGTGTTCCCGCGAAATGCGTCAGGGATCCGGTAGGTCTTCTCGATCTTGCGCGCCTTTTTCGCCTCGGCCAGCAAGTCTTCCTGAAAGCGGCTGTCTGCAACATTGAGCATCGCCGCGATGCAATCGCGATCCGACTTTCCCCTGAGGTCCGCAGCGCCATACTCCGTCACCACCACGTCGCGCAGGTGCCGGGGGATCGTGACGTGCCCATAGCTCCATACGACATTCGACGTCGTCTTGCTGCCATAGCCGCGCGTCGCCCGAACCGTGAGGATCGATCGCGCACCATGCAACTCATGCGCCTGCGCAACAAAATTATACTGCCCACCAACGCCTGAGATGACACGACCATCCGCCAGACCGTCCGAGACGACGGCTCCGAGCAGGGTCGCCATCAGCCCGTTGTTGATGAAGCGCGCATCGCGTCGCTGCGCCCGCTTGAGCGCCTCGCTGCCAAACAGATCGTTCACAAACGAGATCGGCATCATCCGAATGCGGTCGCGCTCCGTCTCCGGCATCTCTCGCAAACGTCGATAAAAACTCCGCGCCCCGAGGAAGAAGCCGGCATGGATGAGCGCGTCTGCGTCTTCCGGGTCACCGAGTGCCGCGATAGCCGGATCATCGACATACGCATTTGCCGGGCGCGCAATCACGCCAGCCTCCATAAGCGTGACGAGCCCTTCGACGAGCATCTCGGAAGACGCGTAGAGACCCGCCTCGAACCGCCCACGATGCGCTTGCAGATCAGAGCTTTCTGGGCTGAGCCCGGTGACAACCTCATCGAACGCGTCAGA
>JBCAXC010000500.1:0-2002 GCA_038534255.1 Pseudomonadota bacterium | reverse complement strand
TAGTCGTCAAGCCCACCCATGAGCATGTATTTCATCTCGAGAAATTCCTCGACGCCGTGATGCGAGCCTTCGCGACCAATGCCGGACTCCTTGAAGCCGCCAAACGGGGCCACCTCGTTGGAGAAGACACCTTCGTTGATCGAGACGATGCCGAACTCCAGCGCTTCTGCGACGCGCCAGACGCGGCCGACATCGCGGGTATAAAAGTAGGCCGCGAGCCCACTTCGCGTGTCGTTGGCGCGGGCGATGACATCCGCCTCGTCCGAGAAGCGCAGCAGCGGGGCCACCGGCCCGAACGTTTCTTCCTGTCCGACTTTCATCTCCGGTGTGACGTCTGTCAGTACGGTCGGCTCAAAGAAATTGCCGCCGAGCGCGTGAGGCACACCGCCGGTTTTCACCGAAGCACCCTTCGATTTTGCGTCCGCAACGTGATCTGCGACCTTCTCGAGTCCTGCGGCGTTGATCAATGGCCCGGTGGTCACACCATCTTCGTCGCCGCGACCGACCCTGAGTTTCTCGACCTCGGCCGTGAATTTTTCGGCGAAGGCGTCATAGACGCCATCCTGGACATAGATGCGGTTGGCGCAGACACATGTCTGGCCGGCGTTGCGGAATTTTGATCCCATTGCGCCGGTGACCGCCTTGTCGAGGTCGGCATCATCGAAGACGATGAAAGGCGCGTTTCCGCCGAGTTCCAGAGAAACGCGTTTCACCGTATCCGCCGATTGTCGCATCAGCAGTTTGCCGACTTCGGTCGAGCCTGTGAACGTAATGACGCGCACGGTCTCGTTGGAGGTCAGCTCCTTGCCGATGGCAACGGGATCACCGGTGACGACGTTGATCACGCCTTTCGGCATGCCAGCCTGGTGCGCGAGATCAGCGAGCGCGAGGGCCGTGAACGGTGTGTCTTCGGCAGGTTTGCAGACGGCGGTGCACCCGACGGCGAGCGCAGGGGCGAGCTTGCGGGTGATCATTGCGTGCGGGAAGTTCCACGGTGTGATCGCGCCGATCACGCCGACAGGCTGACGGGTCACGACGATGCGGGCATCCGACTTGTGCGTCGGGATCGTCTCGCCGTGAACGCGTTTGGCTTCCTCGGCGAAGAACTCGACGAACGAGGCGCCGTAGGCAACCTCACCGCGCGCTTCGGCCAGCGGCTTGCCCTGCTCCAGCGTCATCAGGAGTGCGAGTTCATCAATATGCTCCATCTGCAACTCGTACCAGCGGCGCAGGATGCGGGCGCGCTCCTTGGCGAGTGTTCCAGACCAGATCGGAAAGGCGCGGGCGGCAGCATCGATGGCCTTGCGGGTTTCGTCACCCCCGAACTCAGGGACGCGTCCGATAAGGTCGCCCGTTGCTGGGTTGGTCACGTCGAGCGTCGCCTCGCCAACCCACTCGCCGTCGACGTAGCAGGCTTCATGCATCAAGGATGAGACACGCTGGTCCATGGTTCGCTGTCCTTTGATTGGGGCGCGCATCGATGCGCAGCGTTGTTGCGGTGGTAGATCAGCCACGCGTCATATGGAAGTCATGTCGCGTCCCAGAGACCATGAGCAGCGCCAGTGGACGCAGGTTCTTTCATGTTCAATCGACTTCGACTACGCTTCGCCGCGCAGTGTACGTCATGCACTCGTCCGTCGGAGAACTTCGATGGCGGCGCATGATCTGACCGGCGGGTGGGCGCAATGAAAAACATGACGGTCGTCTTCGATCTGGACGGCACTCTCGTCGATACGGCGCCGGACCTGCTTGGCGCGACGCGACATGTGCTCGGGTTGATGGGCATTGCCGATCTGGATGAAGACGCCGTGCGCATGCAGATCAGTTTTGGCGCGCGCGCGATGATCGAGAAAGCGGTGCACAACGCCGGTCGCTCCGAGATCGCGGAGGCCGATCTGGATCGCATGCTCACGGAGTTCATGGACTATTACGCTGCGCACACAAGCGATGAGAGCAAGCCGTTTCCGGGCGTCGAGGTCACGTTGCGCGCGTTGAACGAGAC
>JBCAXC010000499.1:0-2005 GCA_038534255.1 Pseudomonadota bacterium | reverse complement strand
CTCGCATGAACTTGGCCTCACCAAACTCATGGGCTTGAAGCTTGCGAACCGGCTGAACAAGGCTGGGCTCCTGCGCTCCGTTCGCGGTCCCCATGGCGGGGTCACGTTGACGGATCAGGCGAACGAGATGCCGCTCGGCCAGATCATTCGGCGTCTTGAAAATGCTCTTTATGGCGATGGCGTCGCACGGGAAGACCGCAGCATCGACGCCTACTTTGACGAAGCGTTTGAAGCGTTTCTCAGTGTGCTTGATCAAACAACGTTGTCTGATCTCGCAGCCAAACCGGCACCGCGTCCGGCGGCAAAACCGGCGGAGCGTTTGGAAACTGCGCCCCCCTTCACAGCACGGAACATCAAGAAACGTGGGGCGACAACGCGTGCGCGACGCACGTAGGCCCGATGACCGCGCACAACGTACTGCCGTTCCCCGCATGCGAGGCCTTCCCGCCCCTCGAGCATCCGGCCGGGGAAACGCACCAGGAGGATCAAGCGCGGATCGATCTTCTCCGGAGCTACGCGCAATTTAGTCTGTTGCAGTCCCGCAGCGCCCTCGAGCGTGCCTGCGATATCATCACGACCGACAAGACGCGCTCGATACGTGCCCACGCGCTCGCACTGTTTGCGACGCTCTCAGAGCACGCATCGCAACGCTTGACTTTCTATCGGGTCGGCACCGCGCAACTGAGCGCCAGCGAAATCTGGCTACTGCGATTGCTCGACGCCTATCGCGACGCGGATACGCCGCAGGGGCGCGCTCTCATAGCTTGGCGCGTGCGCCCACTTGGTCACCGGCGGGTCCGGTTTCTGGCCGGTGGACTGGCCACGGCGCTACTTGAACTGGAACCCGGAAACGGCTAGTTTAGAACTATTCTAAAAACCAATCTGGCCTCAACCGTCGTACGAATGGTGCTGTCACAGGAGAAAATCATGGCCGAAGTCGCAACAGAACTATCCCCGAATGCACAAGAGGCGGTCGTCGAAGGGCTGACCCAGTCGCTGTCCGAGACCGCCGTCGAAACGCTGAAGGCGCAGAATTATCATTGGAACGTCACCGGCATGGCATTCGGCCCGCTGCACGCGCTGTTCCAGGAAATGTACGAAGACCACTTCACAGCACAGGACGAGTTGGCCGAACGCATCAAGGCGCTCGACGCACATGCAGTCGGACGCATGTCTGCATATCTGGAGCGTTCCAAGATCGATGAGTGTGACGGGAAAATTGATGCGACGGGCATGATCACGGAGCTGAAAAACGATCAGGAGCTGTTGTCCTCAACACTTCGTGCGCTCGCCGACGAGGCCGAGAAACACGGCGATGTCATCACGAACGACATGGCGATTGAACGCGCTCAGCAACACGAAAAGTTTGCATGGATGCTGCGCGCTCACCTGCGCGGTTAACGCAAGTTCTGCACACGTCACAATGGAAGAAAAAGGGCGCGGCTATGCGCCCTTTTTTATTGCCGGTTACGTCTCTAGCAAACCAGGCACATCCAGCGGACACGTCACGTCTTTCTTTGCACAACGCTTGCGCCATGCACGTGGCCACATCGGATACCCGCCCAGCTTGTCCTGCTGGCGGATCAGCTTGCGGATGAAGTTCAACCGCTTCTTCGGCTTGCGTATCGACTTGAAGGCGCGTTTCTGATCCTTCGTCAGCCCGCAACCGATGCAGTGCCCCTGCCGCTTAAACTTGCAGACCTTCACGCACGGCGACGGAATTTTTTCACGCATCGGACGGCCTCTTGAGCGGGTGCCGGCTGGGCTGGTCGTTGTCGACCTCGTCAATGTACAATGGGCAGCACGCGGCACAACCCTCCGCGCACAAATCGCGACAAGATGCGCGCACTTAAGGCCAGACGACCTCCACGCTTTCGACGATCCCACGGGCGATGTTATTCTTGACAAGTCCGGTAGAGTTTGGTGTTTCACGGCATCGGGTCGACGCCGCTTGACCTGGCACGCTCGCAGAAGCGTTGTCGAAATCGGCGCCATCTCGACCCAA
>JBCAXC010000498.1:0-2011 GCA_038534255.1 Pseudomonadota bacterium | reverse complement strand
AAGTCGGTCGCACTCATCGGGAATGCCGCCGATGTCTTTCCGGAACTGGTCGCGCGCGGCGTGCGACCCGATGAGTGCGACCGACTTCGCTTCGCCCGCTGACGTCCAGCGCTCGATCATTGCAAGCGCGTCATCGAGCGAATGGGTTTTTTCATCGACGTAGCGGGTGCGCAGGCGAAAGTCGGCGCGCGTCTCATCGCACTCGACCGCAAGGCAACACGCGCCGGCCATCACCGCGGCGAGCGGTTGGGCGCCACCCATGCCACCAAGCCCGCCCGTCAGGATCCAGCGGCCGGCGAGAGTGCCCTCGTAGTGCTGACGGCCCGCCTCGACGAATGTCTCATACGTACCCTGCACGATCCCCTGCGTACCAATGTAGATCCAGGAACCGGCGGTCATTTGGCCGTACATCGCCAGGCCTTTTTTATCCAGTTCGTTGAAGTGATCCCACGTGGCCCAGTGCGGCACGAGGTTCGAGTTGGCGATCAGCACGCGTGGCGCGTCCTTGTGGGTCCGAAACACACCGACGGGTTTGCCGGACTGGACGAGCATCGTTTCGTCATCGTCCAGCGTCTTGAGGGTCTCGACCATTTTGTCGAAATCCGACCACGTCCGCGCGGCACGCCCGATCCCGCCATAGACGACCAGTTCGTGCGGATTTTCAGCGACATCAGGGTGGAGATTATTCATCAGCATCCGCATCGGCGCTTCCGTCAGCCAACTCTTCGCCGTGATCTCGGTGCCGGTCGGTGGAAACACATCGCGCATGTTGTGACGGGGATGGGTCATGTCGAAAGCTCCGCAAGGAGAGAGGTCGGATCATCACTGATGGCGAGGAGAATGTCGCGCAGCCAGGGGCGAAGGCGATTGGCTTTTGCGGCATCGTAACACCAGGGAGGTTTTTCCTCCGCGAGGTACGCACGTTGTGCGATTTCCATCTGGATCGCGTGCAACCCCTCATCCGGTCGGCCATAGTGCCGCGTTGTCCAGCCGCCCTTGAAACGGGCGTTGAGCACTGTTGCGAACGGCGATGACGTCGCAAACTCCATTGCCGCCTGCTCAATCGCAGAGTGGCAGGTTTCGCCATTGTTCGTGCCGATGTTGAGGACCGGCAATTCACCGTCGAAGAGAAACGGGATGTGTGAGCGGATGGAATGGCAGTCGTAGAGAACCGCAAAGCCGTGGCGACGATGGACCCGATCGAGCTCGCGAGCGAGCACCGCGTGATAGGGGGCGTGAAACGCCCTGCGCCGACGCTCGATCTCCGTGGCATCGGGCGCCTGGTTTTCACGGTAGATCTGGCGTCCGTCAAAATCCGTGAGCGGACAAAGTCCGGTCGTGTTCTGCCCCGGATAAAGGCTTTCACCCGCCGGGTCGCGATTGGCGTCAATGACGTATCGGTGGAACGTCGCGCGAACAACGGTCGCGTCCGGGTGAAGGCCATCATACAGACGGTCCACATGCCAATCCGTATCAGCGAGCGCACGGCCGACCCCATTAAGTGTGGCGTAGATCTCCTCCGGAACATGCGTGCCTGTGTGCGGGAGGCCGAGAACGAGCGGGCTTGCGCCCTGATGAACCTCGACCGGTGTCATGCGTTTCGCTCCATCAGGTCGTCGCCGAGACCTGGGAATTCGACGAGCGGCGCTTCGGCGATGAGTTGAGTGACGCGCTCCAGATCACGTGCCATGAAACGGTCGTCGCCAAGCGGCGGCACATGCGCACGCACGCTCACCATGGTGCGTCGAAGACATGGGCTCGTTCTGAGAGGCGCACGGAATTCCACACCCTGCACAGCGCAGAGCAGTTCGACGCCGATGATTGTCGCCAGATTCCAGTTCATGCGCTCGAGGCGAAACGCGGCATGCGCCGCCATCGACACATGATCTTCCTGGTTTGCAGAGGTTGGGGTCGAATCGGTCGAGCACGGGTTGGCGAGATGCTTGTTTTCGCTCATCAGCGCCGCCGTCGTCACTTCCGCAATCATGAACCCGGAGTTGAGCCCGGGATC
>JBCAXC010000497.1:0-2015 GCA_038534255.1 Pseudomonadota bacterium | reverse complement strand
CGCCAGCTATGCGCTCGCCGTACTCACCAGCCCCGCATGGTCTCGCGGCGCGATGTTTGGCGATAGCGCATGGCTGGCGAACAAACCGCCGATCACGACCATCGCCCACCAGCGCCATCGGCCACGACGGGTGAAGGGGATGATCAGGGTTTGCGGCGCACGATCGAGCATGCGACACGAGCTAGCGCAGTTCATCGTGAGGGGAAACCAGGCATGCCGCATATCCACTTTAGTGAGGCCGAACTGGCGGAGCGCCGGGCGAAAACATGTGCGGCGATGCAGGCGGACGGGCTCGATGGCATGCTGATTTTTCGTCAGGAGAGCATGTTCTACCTGACGGGGTACGACACGTTCGGATACGTCTTTTTCCAGTGTCTGTATCTCTCCGCTTCAGGCGACATGACGCTCCTGACGCGGGCGCCGGACATGCGGCAGGCGGAATTTACCTCCGTTGTGCAGGACATTCGCATCTGGCGCGACGGTGCGGGCGTGAACCCGGTCGATGATCTGAAGGAGATACTCGAGGGCCATCATTGTCGGGGCAAGACGCTGGGCGTTGAGTGGGAGTCTTACGGTCTGACGGCGGCGAACGGTCGGGCGCTCGAGGCAGGGCTCGACGGGTTCTGCACACTGAAGGATGCGTCTCTCATCGTCTCGAAGCTGCGCCTCGTGAAAAGCCCTGCCGAATTGGACTACTGCCGCGAGGCCGGGCGGCTCGCCGATGCGGCCTGGGACAAGGCGGTCAATCTGGCGGAGTCCGGCGCGTTCGAAGGGGAAATCCTTGCCGACATGAACAGCGTGATCTTTGCCGGTGGGGGAGATTATCCGGGTAACGAGTTCATCATCGGGTCTGGCGAAGGTGCCTTGATGTGCCGCTATTTCACGGGTCGCCGGTATCTGTCGGATCAGGACCAGCTGACGCTGGAGTGGGCGGGTACATATCGGCATTATCACGCAGCGATGATGCGGACGCTCGTGATTGGCGAGGCGAGCGAGCGGCAGGTGTTTCTGAATGACGCTGCGGAAGCTGCGCTTCTGGCATGTGAAGACAAGCTGCGGCCGGGCGCAACGATGGGAGAGGTTTTTCAGGCGCATGCCGATACGCTGGACGCCCGCGGGCTTGGCGATGCGCGGATGAACGCGTGTGGTTATTCGCTCGGCACGACGTTTGCGCCGAACTGGATGGACTGGCCGATGTTCTATGCCGGAAACCCGGTGGTGCTTGCGCCAGGGATGGTCTTTTTTCTCCACATGATCGTGTTCGATTCCGATGCCGGTTTTGCTGCATCACTCGGGCGGACGTCTATCGTAACGGAGGGCGCGCCGGAGTGCCTGTCGAAAGCGGATCTCAGTCTTGTGGTGAAGGCCAGTTAAAGACACATGCCGACGCTGAGCAGGGGGCACGACGATGAAGCTGTATGATTTTTCTCTCTCCGGAAACTGCCACAAGGTGCGCATGTTGCTGGCGATGCTGGATGTACCCTACGACCGGGTCGATATCGATCTGCGCCACAAGGACCAGTTCGACAGCGACTTCGTGGCGCTCAATCCGCTCCACAAAGTGCCGGTCATCGAGGACGGCGATACTGTGCTGCGCGACTCGGCTGCGATCCTGATTTATCTGGCGCGCACGCATGGCCGGATGGATCTTTATCCGGATGACCCGCGAGATATGGCAGACATTCAGCAGTGGTTGTCGTTTTCTGTGAATGAGGTTTTCAACGGTCTGGCGATGGTTCGCGCGAACGTCATCTTCAAGCGTGGGATGGAGCCGGCGCCGCTGGAAGCTGCCGCTGCGGCTGCCCTCGACATGCTGGAGCAGAGACTCGACGGTCGTGAGTGGCTGTCGCTCGACCGGTTCACGCTCGCGGATCTGGCTTGCTATCCGTACACGGCGTTGAGCCACGAGGGCGGGATGGATCTTGCGCAGTGGCCAGCGACACGTGCGTGGTGCAAGCGTATCGAAGGGCTCAACGCCGTGTACGGATAGCAAGCCAGATCCGCGAGCGTGAACC
>JBCAXC010000496.1:0-2015 GCA_038534255.1 Pseudomonadota bacterium | reverse complement strand
GTTATCGCGCGGGATCCAGCTCCTCGCCTCGCCCTCATAAGCAGCACCCGGACGCCCACGAACAGTCGTCCGCCAGAGCAGGCGGGAGTACCGATCAGCATCATACCACGTCGCCGCATGAAGCAGACTGCGGTTGTCGGCGATCACGAGATCGCCCGGTTGCCAGTGATGCGCATAAACGAACCGCGGCGCTGTGACGTGCCGGAGCAGACGATCGACCAGTGCGGCCCCGTCTCCATCCGGACCTGGCGACAGACCGACAATCGGTCCGTCCGCGAAATCCATTTGTCCAGAGTCACAAAGATAAAGCGCCTTGCGCCCGGTGACCGGGTGACGCCGCACGAGTGGCTGACGTTGCGGACGTTGATGGGGCAGGAGTGACCGCGGCGTCACGCCAACCAGAACATCCTGCCTCCGCCGCCCGATCCAGCTCATCGCATGGATGCCTTCGAGATCATCGACACGCGCTTTTGTCTCCCCGTCCAGCGCGTCATACGCCGCCGCACAATCGGCGAACAACGTTTGCCCCTGATCCTCCGGCGGCGTCACCAACGCAAAGAGCAAGGTCACATCAGGTGGTGGACGCCGATAGCTCTGGTCGGTGTGCCAGTTGCTCTGCTCCGGGTAGGAGACGACAAGCCGCCCGGCATCATCGTGGCTCGGATGCGGCAACGCCGGCGGCGGATGCGCACACGGCGGGGTGTTCGACAGCACCATGATCTCCGCCAGCTCAGGATGAAAAAACCGCTCCGCCGTGAGCGTGTCGCGGATATTTTCCACCTCCGGGCCAAACGCCTCCGACAGCGCCACGAAATCCCCCGGCGCCTCGGCCATCCCCGCCAGTCCCCGCACGACAAGGAGACCGCCCGCTGCATACAGCGCCCGCTCCAACTCCGCTCCGAGCACGCGCATACTGTCACGCGAACCTGGCCCCATGCCGCTCGCATCACATGTGATAAGCGCACCGAACCCGTCTGGTCCAAGCTCAGACGTCGAAAGAACTCCGGTCATTCCAGTTTTTCTCCCACAACCGGTGCTCTGACTGAAACGCATCACCGCCGCCCAGAACCATAGCCAGCGAACGCATTGATCGACTAGTCTCGCAGCACGACAACCCCTCAGCCCCGAAGTGTCTCATGAGCTTACGCTCAATCCTCATCACCGGCGGAAGCTCGGGCATCGGTGCCGCGCTCGCGCGCGCAATGGCGGCGCGTGGATGCGAGGTTCTGATCGCCGGTCGACGCAGCGCCGAGCTGGATGACATCGCCGGTACCACGGAGAGTGTTCAGACACGCTCCGGCGACATCACCGAGCAATCACACCGCGCTGTACTGGCCGATCACCTCGCCAGGATGCCCGCTCCGCGCGCCCTCTTTCACGGTGCCGGCTTCTTCCAGATCGGCCTGCTCGACACGCTCTCGCCAACCGACTGGCAACGCTCCTTCGACGTCAATGTGACGGCACGTTGGGAGTTATCACGCCTGTGCGCCGCAAGCCTGGAAAGCGGGCGCCTTCTCTTCATCGGCTCCGATGCCGGTCGCAACCCGCGCCACGGCGCAGCCGCGTACTCTATTGCCCAATCTGCATCGGAAACGCTCCGCCGCGCGCTCCAGGCCGAGTGGGCGCAAACGAGCATCGCCGTCTCCGCCTTCAAACCGGGCCTCGTCGATACGCCGATGGTGCGCGGATTTCTCGATGCGAAAGATGACGCCTTCCCGGCCCGTCGCGATTACCTTAGCTACGTGGCACGCGGCGAACTCACGACACCCGAAACAGTGGCAGCATTCGCCGCGTGGCTTCTGTGCGATGTCGAGAGCGAGCGCTTCCGGACGACTGAATGGGACATTCGCGACAACGTCCATCACGCAGAGTGGCTGACCAGCCCGCTTTACCTCCCCACCGATGCCAGAACCTGACATGCCGCTGCAAAACCGTGTCACGCCGTTTGGTGAGATCGTCGCCACACCTGAACGTGGAACGATGATGGGCAATCGCGGCGGCTGCTATGAAAGCCG
>JBCAXC010000495.1:0-2026 GCA_038534255.1 Pseudomonadota bacterium | reverse complement strand
TGAGCAGTTTATCGCCCGTGGCAGCGCGACCTTCGACTATCCGGGCGCGCAGGACGAGTGGGACTCGATCTGCCTTCTCTATACGTCGGGCACGACGGGCAACCCCAAGGGTGGTGTCTACTCCCATCGCGGCGCCTATCTCTGCGCGATGGGGAATGCACTTACGTTCCAGCTTGATCATGAGAGCCGCTATCTGTGGACCTTGCCGATGTTCCACTGCTCGGGGTGGACATTCACCTGGGCGGTGACGGCGGTCGGCGGCACGCATGTCTGTTTGCGCAGCGTTGATACCTCCGAGATTTTCCGCCTCATCGTGGAAGAAAATATCACGCACATGTGTGGTGCGCCGATTGTGCTCAACATGCTGGTGCATGCGCCTGATGATCACAAACGGACGTTCTCACAGCATGTGAAGGTTGCGACGGGCGGCGCGGCACCGCCGTCTGCCGTGATCGGGGCGATGGAGGCGCTCGGGTTCGAGGTGCTGCATCTGTACGGCACGACAGAGTCCTATGGTCCGTCCACACTCTGTGCGCCGCAGTCGGCTTGGCGAGAGGGAAGCGAACAGGCGCGCCATCAGGCGATGGCGCGGCAGGGTATCCCGATTGCCATGGTCGAGGAGATGATGGTTGCGAACCCCGAAACCATGGCGCCCGTGCCGAAAGATGGCGAGACGATGGGTGAGATCATGGTGCGGGGCAACTCGATCATGAAGGGCTATCTCAAGAACCCGGAGCAGACGACCTCGTCGTTCGCCGGGGGATGGTATCACTCCGGCGATCTCGCGGTCTGGCATGCGGACAGCTATGTCGAGGTGAAGGATCGCTCTAAGGACATCATCATCTCTGGTGGGGAAAACATCTCCTCGCTGGAAGTCGAGGAAGTGCTCTATCGCCACCCGGACATCATGGAAGCAGCGGTGGTTGCAAAGTCGGATGACAAATGGGGCGAGACGCCCTGCGCGTTCGTCGACTTGAAACCCGGCGCAGGTGATGTCTCCGCGGCTGATGTGATCGGCTTTTGCAAGGAGAACATGGCCGGGTTCAAATGCCCGCGCTATGTCGTCTTCGGGCCGCTGCCAAAGACATCCACCGGCAAGATCCAGAAGTTCGTGTTGCGCGAGCAGGCGGAGATCGCGAGCTGACGATGACCGGCGCCATTTACCAGTCGCCGGAGGAAGCGGCCGAGCAGATCCTCTCGCGGCTGGGCAAGCGCGTCACGCTCGGGCTGCCGCTCGGCATCGGCAAGGCGAACCATATCGCGAACGCGCTCTATGCCCGCGCGGAAGCCGATCCATCGATTGCGCTGACGATTTTCTCCGCCGTGTCACTTGGTGTGCCAGAACTCGTCGCCGGGTCAGATCTCAAGGCGCGATTCATCGGTCCGCTTATCGCGCGGATCAACGCAGGCCATGAGCCGTTGCTCTATGCCAAGGCGCAGGCGGCCAGTGCACTGCCGCGGAACATCTCCGTCCATGAGTTTTTTCTCCCTGCGGGCTCGCATCTTGGCAATCCGGATGTGCAGCAGGCGTACCTGAGTGCGAACTACACGCATGTTGTCAGTGTGCTGCTGGACGCGGGTGTGAATGTTCTTGCGCCGCTCGTCGCTCCGTCTGGCGATGTGGGGCAGAGCGCGACGTACAGCCTCAGCTCGAACACGGATCTGGTGCTGGATTTTCTTTCCCGTCTGGATGAGCGTACCGGCGGGGGGCCGTTCTTCCTCGCGGGCCAGGCCAATCGCCAGCTGCCCTACATGCGCGGGCCGGGTGAGCTGGATGCGGCACGGTTTGATGGCATGCTGGATACGCCGCAGACGCAGTTCGACTTGTTCTCCGTGCCACGGCAGCCGGTCACGCTGACCGACTATGCGACAGCGCTACATTGCGCGGCGATGATCCCGGATGGCGGAACGCTGCAGATTGGCATCGGCTCGTTCTCGGATGCTCTAACGCAGGCGCTGCTCCTGCGGCACGATACATCTGACGCGTTCGATGAGCTTTCTGGGCTGAGCCCGGTGACAACCTCAT
>JBCAXC010000494.1:0-2028 GCA_038534255.1 Pseudomonadota bacterium | reverse complement strand
CGACCGCCTGCGCAACCGTTATCAAGCCGCCTTGCATCACTGCTGGCCCTCAATGCCCTGTCTGCAGCCGCGCGAGGTTGGGACGTGCTGGTGTGTCGTGCAGCGGGCGCCCGGGGAAACTCTCGCAGCCGCGCCCCTCTTGACCGGCTGCAACCTGTCCCGGTTTTTGTGGTGAAACAAGGGCTTTGGGTGCGTCACGGCCCGGTCGGTCGTACGTCAGCCGAGCAACAACCAGATCGCTGTTGCCAGAAGTGCCATCTCGATCAGATTCGCGATGACCGATCCGCCGTGCCAAAGCCCGAATGTTTTCTTTGCGGCGGCATCGCCGGCCTCCATCGCGTCCCGGGCATCATTGATGATCGGCACTGCGATCTGACGGGAGGCAAACAGGATTGCAGCACCAGCTGCCATCAGCGCGCCAGCGGAGGTCTGCCCGGCGGTAATAGCGAAGATGGCCGCAACACCGGCCAACGTCCCGTGAACCAGAAAGTAACGCGGAAACACGGTTCGCAAGACGCGCCCGGCAGCTTTCTCGTCAAGCGCGCCAAACAGGCTGGGCGTCACAACGGCTGAGAAGAAGAGCATGCCCCCGAGCGATGCGGCGGCAATAAGAGCGGCAAAATCAGACATGTGGGGCCTGGTCTGTTGGGTACGCGCAAATCAGTGAAATGTTGTCCTACCCGGCATACGAGCAACCATGACAGTTGGACGTCTCCTCCCGCCGCGCCAGGACTCACGCCGCAAGCACCTGCCAACCCATGACAAGGGTCGCGATCCAGCCGAGTGTGAAGATGACTGGCCGCAACGGAAAAGCCCGGATGTTCGGGATCATGACCAGCGCGTGCGCGACGCGAAGCCAGAAAAACGCAGCCGCCGTCAGCTGCGTCACGCCGTTCGATACGCCCGCAACGTGCGCGATCAAGACCAGGACCGCGAACGGGACGAGTTGCTCGATCATGTTGAGGTGCGCGCGATAGGCCCGGTGCACCCACGCGGGTCGCGCACGCAAATCCGGTGGTCTGTTGAAGTTCTGCGGCAGATCACCGTCCGCATTGCTCTGTCCGATGCCAATCACAAAAGGTATCCAGAGCGTGGCCGCGAGAAGAGACGTCAACGCCAACCAGTAAAGTTCTGCCGTCATGATGCCGCTCCGGCTGACCGTCCAGCAGTGTCGCTCTCTCCGTCTTCATCGGCTGCATGTTGAGGGGGCGGAAACGCGAGCCGTTCTCCGGTTTCGAGCCAGGTCTTGAGGCCGGCGATCGTGCGGGCCCAGCCGTCCGCGACTTCTTCCTGTCCTTTGGGAACGCCGAAGTGCATGACACGCAGGCGGCAGAGCTCGCCGATCTCCTCGATCTCGTAAACGCACCTGGACGTCGGCATGTCAGGGCCTTCCCACTTTGGCTCGAAGGTCATCTCAAGACGGTGGGGTTCGTCGGCATGCAGAATCCGCATCGTCAGCATGGGCGAGCCGTCCGGAAAACTCAGGACATGGCTCTCGCCGACCGCATCGCCGCCTGACACATTGCACTCGATGAAATGGTACCGGCCCACCTCATCCGGATCAGTCAGGGCGCGCCAGAGCCGCTGTGGCGTGGTCCGAATGAAGGTCTCCTGAACAACATCGGGGCGCGTTGCGTTTTCGGTGTCAACGGCGCTCGCATGGGCGGGGGGTTCGGACACGGCAGTTTCCTCTTCGAGTTCAGATTTAAGCGTCAGCAGAACGCGCGCCGCAGGCTTGGCGATGAGTGGCTCGATCCACCGCTCGATCGCTTCCTGAAGCGGTACGGCGTTCACGTAGTGGTGCTTGAAGCGACCGGCGCGGGTCGTCGTGATGAGTGAAGCCTCTTCCAGCACCTTGAGATGTTTCATCACGCCGAAGCGGGTCATCGCCGACTGGCCCGGGGCCAGCGAGCTGGCGAGTTCTCTTTCGAGATCCGAAAGCGTCCGTCCGTCACGGCGGCGCAGCAGATCAAGAAGCTGTCGGCGGCTCGGGTCCGCGAGGGCTTTGAAGATGTCGCTCATGACACT
>JBCAXC010000493.1:0-2047 GCA_038534255.1 Pseudomonadota bacterium | reverse complement strand
CCACATGCCCCACACCGTCCCGGCCAATGCGCTCGTCACATCCTCGGACAGGCCCATGACCTTACCGACCTCACGGATGGCGCTGCGCGGGCGATAGCTGATGACGGTTGCAGCGATACCTGCATGATCGCGACCGTAACGCGTGTAGATGTACTGCATCACCTCCTCGCGCCGCTCATGCTCGAAATCGACGTCGATATCCGGCGCCTCCTTGCGTTCGCGAGAGATGAACCGCTCGAACAGAAGATCAATTTCCTCCGGGTTGACCGAGGTGATGTGGAGACAAAAGCAGACAGCAGAATTGGCGGCCGAGCCGCGCCCCTGGCAGAGGATATCCTGCTGGCGCGCCCAGTGGACGATGTCATGGACGGTGAGGAAATAAAGCGCGAAGCCGAGCTCTTCGATGAGACCAAGCTCCCGGCGCAGGTTCGCTGAAATTTTCTCTGGAATGCCGTCCGGATAGCGTTCGCGTGCGCCAGCCCATGTCAGCTCCTCGAGATGGGACTGGGGCGTGCGCCCTTGCGGCACCGGTTCGCGGGGATAATTGTAGCGCAGATCCTCGAGGCTGAAGCGGGCGGCGGCGGCGATCTCGCGGGTGCGGGCAAGCGCGTGCTCATGATCGGCGAACAACCGCGCCATTTCCTCGCCGCTTCTCAGCTGCCGCTCGGCGTTGGCATTGAGACGGTATCCAGCCTCGGTGAGCCCGCAGTGTTCGCGAATGCAGGTCAGCACATCCTGCAACGGACGACGCGCAGGGGTGTGGTAGAGCGCATCGGCGGTGGCAACGAGCGGCAGGCCCGTGTGCGTGGCGAGCGCATCAAGGCGGGCAATGCGATGGCGATCATCACCGCGATAACGGTGCGTCGCGGCGAGAAAGCAGCCGGTCGCGCCATCAAGATGCTCTGCGGTTTCACAAAGGATGCGCGCGAGTTGTGCATCGTCGTCGTGCGCGGTGCTGGTGGCCAGCAATGGCTCCGGCGGGAGAATAATGAAGGACTGTCCTGCGGCCGCGGCGGCGACATCTGCGAGGGTGAGGTGGCATTCTCCTTTTTCGATGTCGGGGTGGAGTTTTCCTGTGCTCAGCAGATTTGCGAGACGACCGTAGGCGGCGCGGTCGCCCGGATAGCAGAGCAGGCTCGGCCCATCGACCAGATCAAGACGACAGGCGACAATGTAAGGCAGCTCCGCCTCGCGGGCAGCGGTGTGCCCACGGACGACACCGGCGAGCGTGTTGCGATCCGTGATCGCGATGGCGTTGAGGCCGAGTTCAACCGCGGTGCCAACCAGCTCATGCGGATGTGATGCACCGCGCAGGAACGAGAAGTTGCTCGCGGCCTGGAGTTCGACGTACCCGGCTGTTGGCTGACGCAGAGACATCTTTTTCATCCATCCAGGATCAGAGCGCTTACAACCGCTCAGGCGAACAGGCCGTGCAGATGCCACGTCGGGGCCTGCGTGGCGGATGCGGGCTCGTCATAGAGACCCGCGCGGAACAGCCAGAAGCGACGACCTTCGGTGTCTTCGATGCGGTAGTAATCGCGGGTGCGATGCCGGGTGCGGCGGCGGGCCTCACCACGCGTATCAGCGCCAGGCTTTTGAAGACCAAGCAGCCACCACTCGGGAGAAATACGCTCCGGACCTTCTGCGCGCAGGACCCGGTGCACCTGGCGGCGCCATATGAACTGACGCGGCGGGCCCTCTGGCACTTCGGCAACCACCTGCACCTGTTCGGGACGTTCCAGCAGACGGATCGGCCTCAGAGGTGTCTCGATGGGTTGCGTCGCTTCGGCCTCGACGAGGTATGCGGCGAACGCTGACGGGGTCTCCATCAAGCCGGGGACTATGCGCGCAGACGCTTCCTGTGGCGCGTCCTGCTGAGTGTCGGGCAGCGTATTGCGCGAGGTCGACGCGACGGGTCGGCGGACGGTGGATGCGCGGCTTGATGCTCCGGGCGGGCGATCGAGCACGGAGTGCCGGGTTTCGGCATGCTCGGGGATGTGGCTCTCGGCAAGCGTGATGCTCTGTACGGCCTCTGCGCCCAGCCGGT
>JBCAXC010000492.1:0-2050 GCA_038534255.1 Pseudomonadota bacterium | reverse complement strand
GCGCCCAATTTTTCTTCAGCGCGTTGGCGCGCCCAATTTTCCTCAGCGCGTTGGCGCGCCCAATTTTCCTCAGCGCGTCGGCGCGCCCAATTTTCCTCAGCGCATCGGCGCGCAAAGTGCCAGCGCAATACGTTGCACTGCACCGCCCCAGTTTTCCTCCCGACGCAGCGCAGCAGCGCCACCCGTCAGGCCAAAACTCGACATCGCATCAATAGGGCTGCCACCATGGCGAAAAATGCGCGCGCAGGACTGGCGTGCGTATCCAACAGCATGATCCCACTGGACGGGAGAAATATGGGTCGGTTTCATTCGAGCCTCCTTGGGCGGTGTCAGCTGATGCCTTGACGGCATTCTTCTCCTGACACTGGGGTATGACTGGGCGGTGTGATCAGATGCCGGGCGGCCAATCAAAACGGTATGCCGCCGGTGCAAAGTGATGAGGTGTGGGGAACGCGGGACACGACGCAGAACATTTCTGACGGCGGACCGTCAGCACGCAAACGCAACGAAAACGCAACTTGAACCGAGGGCCAGTACGCGGGCCCGGTACGCGAACAACGCAACGCAAAACTTGAGACTCAAACGCGACGCGGTACGCAAAACAACTGGAGACGGTGGCCTGGCAACTGTCACGTCCCGTGTGGGGGGAGGGACCAACAGATGCACGTACGCGGCAAAAGTGATGACAGACACGCCCGGAGGAGGGCTTGGTCTCACGACGCAGTACCTGACATGCGAGACCGTGGTTTGGGCTGGTGCTCGACCAGACGTGCCTGTCAACTCATTCAGGGCCGGTGAAGACCCCGATCTTCAAAAACGGGCCTGGGATAACGGGTCAGGCCACCCGACGCTCTACTCTTACATTCGCCATTCGAGACTTCTGTGGTCTCGTTCCAGCCGGGCGGAGATACACACGCCCGTCCGCAAAGGCCGCACTCGATCCTCAACGCGAAACTGGATCGGGCTGCGGGTACGCGAGCAACTCAGAATTTTCCTCCGCCGGATCGGCACACGAGCCACGAAGCGATACGCAAAACCTGTTTCGCCAAACTACAGGGGGCAATGTCGTGATACGCGGTGTGCCGCTGTGAAATCCGCCGTTGGAAACCTGCGCTCTTCCTCTCCCTCTTGTTCCGTGTCGTCGGGCGTTTGGTGTGTCCCGCCGACGAGGAGAGGTATGGCGGTGCAAATCGGCGCCGGTTTGAAAATTTTGCGGCGGCAAAAAGGTTTTTAGCTTGACAGTTGTTCAGCAAACTAATGTTGCTAATTCGTTCTTGCGCCGAAAAGCCGTGCGATTTCAGTGAATTGGCATGCGCTTGGCGCGAAACACCGCAAGCGAGGCCACAGCGAACGCCGCAGAAAAAAGCACGTTCCAGCCAGCAAACGACAACCCGAGGAATCGCCACGGCGCCTCATCGCACCGGATGACGCGGGCGGTCTCGATCGATTCCAGCAGGTTGCCCGCCGAGATGTCGAGCGCGCCGGTCGCGCCTCCGCCGGCGCACGCTGCAGGGCCAGCCCAGAACTTCCACTCCGCCCCGGCATGATATCCGGCGAGGATCGCGTTCGCGGCAAACGCAGCGATCACGAGTGTCAGGAGGATGGCGCCCGGTCCGTCACGCAGATCGCGAAAGAATGCGACGGTCGCAAGCAGTGCCGGGATGCCGAAATAGTAAGCCCATCGCTGCTTGAGGCAGAGCGGACAGGGCTCGAGTCCGCCGAAAATCTGATAGCCCCAGGCGAGCGCCAGAATGCCGGACGCAAAGAGCGCAACGAGCAATAGCATGCCGAAGCCCGGCCCCGTGCGTGACGCTCGATCGGTCGCAGCGACCATGACAATTCCCTCACCCAACAGGTCTCAAAGCACGAACTTGATCGCAAAGAACCCGCCGATCAGCGCAATCATGCCAACGGTGAACACGAGCCCGAGTCGCTTCTCGATAAAGTCGCGAATGGGCGGGCCGAACCAGTAGAGCAGCGCGGCGAGAACACCAAACCGCAGCCCGCGCGCTACGATACTGGCGAGGATGAAAACGACAAGGTTCAGCCC
>JBCAXC010000491.1:0-2056 GCA_038534255.1 Pseudomonadota bacterium | reverse complement strand
CCCCGCAGGTCGAGAAGACAGGCTGGGTCGAAAAGTTCCGGACGTTGATGAGCCGCAAGGCAGCGAAGCGCGGCGAGAGTCGCGCGGAGAAAAATTGAAAGGACGCAGGCCATGTGTGGCATCGTCGGCATCATTGGGCGAGACGCTGTTGCGGCAGACATCGTCGACGCGCTGAAACGCCTTGAGTATCGCGGCTATGATTCCGCCGGGGTCGCCACCGTGGAGGATGGCAAGCTTGATCGGCGGCGCGCGGAGGGAAAACTCAAAAACCTCGAGGCCCGACTTGCCGAAGCGCCGCTCGTTGGGCGGCTCGGCATCGGTCACACCCGCTGGGCGACGCATGGTCCGCCTACGGAGACGAATGCACACCCTCACATGAGCGGCGACGTCTCGGTGGTTCACAACGGGATCATAGAGAACTTTCGCACCCTCAAGGATGAACTGATCGCCGACGGGATCGCCTTCGATACTGATACAGACACCGAAGTCGTCGCACATCTCATTACACGTGAGCGGCACGCCGGAGCAGACCCGATCACCTCGGTGCACAACACACTGCAACGTCTTGAGGGCGCATTCGCGCTCGCGATCGTCTTTGCCGGGGAAGACAATCTCATGATCGGCGCGCGGAACGGTCCACCGCTCGCTGTCGGGCACGGCAGCGGAGAAATGTATCTTGGCTCCGACGCGGTCGCGCTCGCGCCGTTCACGGACACCATTACCTATCTCGACGATGGCGATTGGGTCGTCCTCACCCGCGATAGCATCGACGTCGATGCGGAGGGAAATGCTGTCGAGCGCGCGATGACGAAGTCGGTCGCGTCCGCGTTGATGGTCGACAAGGGCAACCATCGCCACTTCATGCTCAAGGAGATCTATGAGCAGCCGGAAGTGATCAGCCACACCCTGTCGCACTATGCCGATTTTGCAAAAGGCGAAGTGCGCGACCTCGGTCTCGATTTCTCATCCATTTCACGCGTGACGATCTCGGCCTGCGGCACGGCGTACTACGCAGGCATGGTCGCGAAATACTGGTTCGAGCGACATGCGCGTTTGCCGGTCGACGTCGATGTCGCCTCCGAGATGCGCTACCGCGAAGCGCCGATGGAAGAGGGCGGGCTGACGATCCTGGTCTCGCAGTCCGGCGAGACCGCGGACACACTCGCAGCCCTGCGCTATGCCAAGGGGTGCGGCCAGAAGATCGCGTCGATCGTAAACGTGCGGGAATCGACGATCGCCCGCGAGAGCGACACGATCATGCCCATCCTTGCCGGCCCCGAGATTGGCGTTGCGTCGACCAAGGCGTTCACCTGCCAACTCGCCGTCCTCGCCGCGCTAGCCATCGCAGCGGGCAAGCAGCGTGGTCACATCACGCCGGAGAGGGAGCGAGAGCTGGTCGAGGCACTTGCCGAAGTGCCGCGGCACATCACGCATATCCTCCGCGATGAAACACCCTATGAGGCTCTTGCACAGGATCTCTCCAAAGCGCGGGATGTGCTCTATCTCGGGCGCGGAATCAGCTACCCGCTCGCCCTCGAAGGCGCGCTGAAGCTGAAGGAAATTTCCTACATCCATGCCGAGGGTTACGCCGCGGGCGAACTGAAGCACGGCCCGATCGCGCTGATCGATGAGAACGTGCCCGTAATCGTCGTGGCGCCTGACGATGAGCTGTTCGACAAGACCGTCTCGAACATGCAGGAAGTCGCGGCGCGTGGCGGGCGGATCATCTTCATCTCCGAAACCGACCCGGCAAAGGCGGGCTGCCCGCTCGAAGCCGCGCTGTCAGTACCGGACTGTCACCCGTTCGTCGGCCCGCTGGTCCACGCGCTGCCTGTACAGCTGATCGCCTATCACACCGCCGTTTTCATGGGCACGGACGTCGATCAGCCGCGCAATCTCGCCAAGTCGGTGACGGTTGAGTGATCGCTGCGGATCACTGACCGGCCTCGGTTCGGTTGCGCACACCTCACGCACGTGCCGCATGTCTTCGATTTGCCGGAATTTTGCAGTTGTCGTAGCATCCCGGAAAGCGCTGCTTTTTCAGGTGATTCGCAAT
>JBCAXC010000490.1:0-2061 GCA_038534255.1 Pseudomonadota bacterium | reverse complement strand
ACAAGATCTCGTTCGGCATCGCGCACCGTCTCGCGCGCCGACTGATCGAGGAAATCACGGACGCGGCGGTGCTCACCGAAATCCCCGAGAGCTACGCCGCGGGGTATCATCTGGCACGCGTCCAACCCGCGTGAAGGCGCGACGTCAGCCCCGAGATTAGCCCTTCTGCTTTGCCCAGGTATCCCGCAGCCCGACCGTTTTGTTAAACACGGGCGCCGCCGCCGTTCCATCCGGGTCCATCGCGAAGTAACCGATCCGCTCGAACTGCACCGCCACACCCGGCGTGAAATCCACCAGTGACGGCTCCAGCTTGCATCCCTCGACCACGGCAAGACTGTTGGGGTTCAACGCTGCCGCAAGACCATCTGACAGATCAGGTTCCGTCTCGCTGAAGAGATGCGCATAATCCCGCACCTCTCCGTCAACGGCATCTGCCGCGCTCACCCAGTGCAACGTGCCCTTCACTTTGCGCCCATCAGGGGCATTGCCGCCTTTCGTCTCCGGATCATAGGTGCAGTGCAGCGCTACGATCTCGCCGTCCGCATTTTTCTCCACCTCGTTGCAGGTGATAAAGTACGCCCAGCGCAGGCGGACTTCGCGCCCCGGAGCCAGCCGGAAGAATTTCTTTGGTGCATCTTCCATGAAGTCGGCGCGCTCGATCCAGAGCTCACGAGAGAACGGCACCTGCCGCGAGCCTGCAGACTCGTCTTCCGGATTGTTGACCGCGTCAAGCAGCTCGCTCTCGCCTTCCGGGTAGTTCGTGATGATCACCTTCAGTGGATCAAGTACAGCCATCCGCCGCTCGGCGCGTTTGTTTAGATCCTGCCGGACACAATGCTCCAGCAAGGCATACTCGATCGTGTTGTCAGACTTTGTAATCCCGACGCGCCCGGCAAAATCGACGATCGCCTCTGGCGGATAACCACGCCGACGCAGCCCGGAGAGCGTCGGCATCCGCGGATCGTCCCAGCCGGACACATGTCCTTCTTCAACAAGTTCGATCAGGCGCCGCTTCGAGAGCACGGTGTGCGTCAGGTTCAGGCGGGAGAACTCGTACTGCTTCGGCTCGGCAGGCACCGGCAGGTTGTCGATCAGCCAGTTGTAGAGCGGCCGGTGATCCGCAAACTCGAGCGTGCATAGCGAATGCGTCACATGCTCGAGCGCGTCGCCCTGCCCGTGCGCAAAATCGTAAGTCGGATAGATGCACCAGGTATCGCCCGTGCGCGGATGGCTGGCGTGCAGGATGCGGTAGATGACCGGATCGCGCATGTTGATGTTGCCCGACGACATGTCGATCTTCGCACGCAGCACACGCGCACCATTCTCGAACTCACCTGCCTTCATCCGACGGAACAGATCGAGATTTTCCTCCACACTGCGGTCGCGATATGGGCTGTTCTTGCCGGGCTCTTTCAGAGTGCCGCGATACTCCCGAATTTCCTCCGGTGTCAGGTCGTCGACATAGGCCTTGCCCTCGGTGATCAGGTGCTCGGCCCATGCATACAACGTTTCGAAATAGTCTGACGCGTGATGCAGATGCGTGCCCCAGTCGAACCCGAGCCAGCGCACATCCTCCATGATCGCATCGATGTAGACCTGCTCTTCCTTCACCGGGTTGGTGTCGTCGAACCGTAGGCTGCAATGCCCGTCGAACTCCCGTGCGACGCCAAAATTCAGGCAGATCGACTTCGCATGGCCGAGATGCAGAAAGCCGTTCGGCTCCGGCGGAAACCGCGTCACGATCGCATCGTGTTTGCCGGAGGCAAGATCATCGCGAATGACATCGCGGATGAAGTCAGACGGCCCAGAGTCTTCAGCATTGTCGGCGGTGATCTCGGAAGCGGGTGCGTCGGCCATGGTCATCTGTTCCGGTGCCGCGTCAGCGCGGTCTGTGGCGCGCCAGAGGGGCCGGGAAGAGTGGCAGGGGCGCAGGGATTCGAACCCCGATAGCGCGAGTCAGAGTCGCGAGTAATAACCATTATACGACGCCCCTTCACGCCGAACCGCCGAGATAGTCGCACGACGCGTGGAATGCAACCACCACGCACGCCCCTTGCGTCA
>JBCAXC010000489.1:0-2071 GCA_038534255.1 Pseudomonadota bacterium | reverse complement strand
CCAATCCTCCGTTTTTTGCCGAAGGCAGCGTCCAGCGACCGACGCAGACGGTTCGGGATCGCGCCAACGTGCAGCCGCAAGGTGCGCTCGATGTCTGGGTCCGCTTCATGGTGCACGCCCTGCGCCCCGGCGGTACGGCGACCCTGATCCATCGCGCCGATGCGCTGGCCGAATTGCTTGCCTGCTTTGAAAATCGTTTCGGTGGACTTATTGTCCGCCCCATACTTCCGCGTGCCAACGCCTCGGCCCATCGCATTCTCGTCACGGGCATCAAAGGCGCACGCAGTCCCCTCAGCATCAGCCCTCCGCTCGTACTCCACGAAGCTGACGGCAGCCCGACATCTGAAGTGGCGGCGATCCTGAATGACGGCGCACCGCTGCGCATGCGGCCGCAAGACTGAAATCCGCGAACCATTGCCCACTGTTATTCCGTGCATGCCGCCACTACGTACAACCGGAGTATAGCGACGCGTGACAATCGACCGTCGTGCCAGACCTGACGCGACCACAAGGAGCCTGAGACCGATGGGATTGTTCGACCGTGCACCAGTTGTGCCTGTGCTCCGCCTCGCGGGTGCCATCGGTATATCGACGCCGCTGAACCCCGGGCTCTCACTGGCGAGCACGGCCGGACCGATCGAACGAGCGTTTTCCTTCAAGAAGGCGCCCGCTGTCGCGATCGTGGTCAACTCGCCGGGCGGCTCACCGGTCCAGTCACGGTTGATCTACCAGCGCATCCGCGACAAGGCTCAGGAAACCGGCAAGCGCGTGTATGTCTTCGCAGAAGATGTCGCGGCCTCGGGCGGCTATATGATCGCCTGCGCGGGTGACGAGATCTACGCCGATCCGAGCTCGATCGTCGGCTCCATCGGTGTCATCTCTGCAGGCTTCGGGCTTGATGAGTTCATCGAGCGCTATGACATCAAACGTCGCGTCTATACCGCTGGCGCAAACAAATCGATGCTCGACACATTCCGACCGGAAGATCCCGAGGCCGTCGCGCGTCTTCAGACCATCCTGTCCGACATCCACGATGTCTTCACAGATCTTGTGAAGGAGAGCCGCGGAGACAAACTCGTCGGCGACCCGACGGAGCTGTTCGATGGCAAGGTCTGGGTCGGCGAGCGCGCCGTCGAGAACGGTTTGATCGACGGTTTGTCAGACGTTCGCACGAAGATGAGAAGTCTGTTTGGAGACAAGATCAAACTCAAGCTGATCGCTAAACGCCGCGGGCTATTTTCATCCCTACGCCCCGGCATGTCTGCAAATTGGGAACAGGGCGCCGGGCTCTCCGAACGCGCAGCAACCCTGCCAGAACAGGCACTAGCCGCGCTGGAGGAAAAAGCCTTGTGGTCGCGGTTCGGCCTTTAGGCCGCGTCGGGCTTTGCCGACACTGCAAGGCTGGATGACAAGCGCACGCGAATACCTTGCATCCCGCCGAGCCTGACAGGCCACAGGCCGTGAGGCGCAAACACCATCCAGTGCATCGCCACCGCAACTGTCCACATCAGTGCGCCGGAAGCGAGAATGTCGCTGAGAAAGTGCGCGCCTTGCAGAATGCGGACAGCGCCAATCGTGCCCCCCGCCGCAATCCCCGCCATGACAAGCAGATGTCGCCGCCGCCGTGCGATGAGTGCCACAGCAAACAACAGCATGAACGCACTCGAGGATTCACCGCCAACAAACGAGCAATTCCGCGCGCATTGATCGCTCGGCATGAACGCGGGTGAAAAACTCCGCGCGCCGCCGAACGTGTCTACATGATGCGGCCGCGCACGCCCCAGATGGTCCTTGAGCAGGACATTCGCGACAAGCCCCGGCCCGACCACAAGCGCCAGACTGAGAAAGAGAAAAATTCGGGCTTGCGGCGTTGAGCGCACATCTCCGCCGCGAACCAAGGTGATCAGAAACCCGGCGCCAAAGCAGACAGCGCTGATGGTGAAAAGCCCAAAGAACATGTCCCGGATCAGCACCGCTGCCGGGCTGATGCTCGCCACGAAGTGGCCTGGCCGGAGATTGATCTTGCGGTTGCGGCGGCGACGTTCATCGGGCCAGGCCACTTCGTGGCGAG
>JBCAXC010000488.1:0-2087 GCA_038534255.1 Pseudomonadota bacterium | reverse complement strand
CGCTCATCATTGGCAAGCTGGATGGCGCGTACATTCTTGCGTCAGAAACATGCGCCCTCGATATCATCGGCGCCGAATTCGTGCGCGAGGTCGAGAATGGCGAAGTCGTCGCGATCACGGCGGACAGCATTACCTCGCACCGTCCATTCCCGAAACGCCCTGCCCGCCCCTGCATCTTCGAATACATCTATTTCGCACGGCCCGATTCGATAGTCGGCGGACGGAGCGTCTATGACGTGCGCAAGAACATGGGTGGCGAACTGGCGACAGAATCGCAGGTCGATGCGGATGTGATCGTGCCGATCCCGGACTCCGGTGTGCCAGCGGCAATCGGCTATTCGCAACAGTCCGGCGTGCCGTTTGAACTCGGTTGGACATCAGTCCTGCGTCCTTCCTGATGGTCGGGAACTCTATGAAAAGCGATGTGCTACCCGTGCTGGAGATCGGCGCACATGCCTTCCACATTCCTTTCCGCACTACCTGGGCGCACGAATTCGCGGAAGACCCCGTGGACGAACCGCGCTTCAGGAAACTGGAGAACGCCCGTCAGATGCTGAGTTTGCTGTAGTGAAAAGGCAGGCTGGGGATACAACCAACCGAAAGAAGTCAATTATGAAAGTACAATTATGGATCCTCGTCATTGCAGCGATGGCTGTCAGCGGCGTGCAGGCGTCGTCTTCGTCTGTCCTGTATCAACAGGACTTCGAAACACTTCTGGTTTCCGAAGGGTTCCCGCCGAACTCTGTGAGTGACGACGGCTGGCTGGTGTTCGGCAACGTTTACCGGGAACCGACCGACCTGATTCCGATCAACTCGTACGGCCCCTTCCTCGCGCCGAACGGAACGGGTGGCTTTTGCGCCGTCGAGCAAGGTCAGGGTGGCGCGAATCAGGGGGTGCAGCAATTCTCAATTTTCAGCGACTACAACAACTTCACGCCACACATAGCCGGGCAGTACGTGGAGTCACTGGTGTTCCAGGAGCGCACGATTGTCGCGGACGATATTGGCAGCACTGTGGTTTTGAGCTTTGACGCGAAAAGGGGGCTCATCGATGGGGAGACCACGGCGACGGCCTTCTTCAAGACGCTGGATCCGATGAGCAGCTTTGCCACGACCAATGAGGTTGAACTCGATACGACCAACCTGCCAAATACATGGGCGCGTTACGAGATCGCACTGGACTTGTCCGATCCGATGCTGGAGGGGCAGATCCTGCAGTTCGGCTTTGCGAATATCGCAACTTCGTTCGAAGGGTCGAGTATGTTCTACGACAACGTCGAGATGATTCGCGTGGTGGACTCCGACGGAGATGGCATCGTGGACTCGGCTGACAATTGCTCAGCAACGGCGAATCCCGACCAGAGGGATACCGACGGCGACAGCATCGGCAATGCATGCGATGCCGATCTGAATAACGACTGCGCGGTGAACTTCGAAGACCTTGGGTCGCTGAAGGCGGTGTTCTTTTCTGATGATGCCAATGCCGATCTCGACGGCGATGGCGCTGTTAATTTCACCGACCTTGGGATCATGAAGGAAGGCTTCTTCGCCGCGCCCGGGCCGTCGGGTCTTGAGAATATCTGTGAAGGCACTGATTGATGGCATCGGGAACCCTGGGGTCGGAAATCCGCAACCACCTTGAGCCGCTCAATGCCGGGAACCTCTGGCCTGTTCTGAGTCTTTTCGACGCGGCACCGGGTAAACTAACGCTAGTCTATAAGACAGGGCCGTTTCGCGCAGAGTTTCAGAGTCTCTGACCTAGAAGCGCACCACGCGGGCATTTACGTCGCACTGTTCATGCTGGAAGTGAAAGCGCCTGCGGAGGCGGCGTACGAGAAAACGGAGGAGGTTCCAGATGGCATCTCAAATTGAAATCTCGCTTGCCGCCGTCAGGATGCTTGCCGGCGCAAGCACAGCTGAAATCGAAATTTGGATTGACGGAGAAAAACGGGACTCAATTAAATTCGGCGAGACGAGTACACTTGAGGTCGAAGCTGGTCCCCGTGAAATTCAGCCGGTTTTGCATGGCGTAGCAACCCGGAAATCCAGGGTTCTCAAGCTCGAGGCGAAAGAGGCATCCAAGCAAG
>JBCAXC010000487.1:0-2098 GCA_038534255.1 Pseudomonadota bacterium | reverse complement strand
ATCTTTCACCGTGACTTCGAGCCCCCATGGCTTCGTCTCGATGCCTGGCCGAGCCATAGGCGATTCATGCGCCGCGAGTTCGGCCAGGCATCGAGACGAAGCCATGGGGGCTCGAAGTCACGGTGAAAGATCCGTTCTCCAATCGGCTCGTCTTCACGACCGCTGAGTAGGGGCTGTCATGCAACTTGAATTCTGCACCCTCGATGTCTTCACCGAGGAACGGTTTGGCGGCAATCCGTTGGCCGTCGTCTTCGGCGCAGTGGCGCTTAACGGCGCTCAGATGCAGCAGATTGCTGCGGAGTTTAATCTCTCCGAGACCGTGTTTGTCCTGCCGGCCGAGAACAACGTGCACCGCGCAAAAATCCGGATTTTCACACCAAAGTCAGAGCTTCCGTTCGCTGGACATCCAACCGTCGGCACGGCCTGTGCCCTCGCCATGCGTGATGCGGCTGAGGTGGCGGCCCCGCCGGCTGATCATGTGCTGGTCCTTGAGCTCGGCGTCGGCCCGGTCCGATGTGCGGTGACGCTCGAAGAAGGTCGTGCGCCGTTCGCCGTATTCGATCTCGCGAAACTGCCGGAACCGCACGCCCAAATCCCGCCAATCGAGGCGATCGCCCGAGCGCATGGTCTCCAGACGGACGACATTGGTTTTGAAGATCACGTGCCGAGCGGGTTCAATGCGGGCATCCCCAAAACGCTGATCCCGGTTCGCGATCTCGCAACCATCCAACGCGCGCAACTCGATCTCTCCGCATGGCTCGCCGCGTTCGACTCCAAGGTGACGGGCTCGACATTTCTCTACACGCGCGAATGCGTCCGACATGACGCAGCGTTCCACACACGGATGTTCGCACCGGATGCCGGCATCATGGAAGATCCCGCCACCGGTTCTGCGGTCGCGGCCTTCGCCGGCGCGATTCTGACGTTCGATACCCCGACGCTCGGCACGCACGAGTTCCTCATCGAGCAGGGCTTTGAGATGGGCCGCCCAAGTCTGATCCAGCTCACGCTCGAGGTCGAGAACGCCTCACTCACGAGCGCCCGGATCGGCCGGCATGCGGTGGAGGTGAACAGCGGAACCCTACTCGTATGACAGAGATAAGCGTCGTCGCTTGCGTGATTGAAACGGCTCGCGTATTTCTTGCGGACAGAAGCTCCACTCGCACCACCTGAGACCACTCGGTTATGCGCGCAGTCGATCACACGTCGTTCGAGCACCCACCGCAGCGTGTGGTTGCCACTCTGCGCGCGCGTCTACTGCTTCTAGACCTTATCAGCCCCTGACCATCGGCGGCGCGCTCTTGGCGTGCGGGTGCTCAGGGGAACGTTGATTTCGGGCTTCGGCGAGCCGCGGAATCCAGTCATCCTCCATGATTAAGAGATCGCGCCACCGCAGCATGGGCGCGCCGCACAAAGAGCCATCACCATGAGCACAGCTGAAACCCCCTCCGCCGCAGCGAACGAGAACACCGCCCGCAATACCGACACCCTCTACATTTTCGACACGACCTTGCGTGACGGGGAGCAGTCGCCGGGCGCATCGATGACCCACAACGAAAAGCTCGATGTCGCAGAGCTGCTCGACCACATGGGCGTCGACATCATTGAGGCCGGTTTCCCAATTGCCTCGAACGGCGATTTCGAAGCCGTCAAGGAAATCGCCCAGCGGACAAAAAATGCCGTTGTTGCTGGTCTCGCGCGGGCCATCCCCGGCGATATCGAGCGCTGCGGCGAAGCGATCCGCCATGCCGCGCGCGGCCGCATTCACACATTTGTCTCCACCTCGCCCATCCATTTGAAATACCAGATGCAGAAGAGCGAAGAGGAAGTGCTCGAGATCGTCACCAAGACCGTGACCATGGCGCGCAACCTGACCGACAACGTCGAGTGGTCCGGCATGGACGCGACGCGCACTGGCATCGAATACCTCTGTCGCTGCGTCGAAGCGGCAATCAAGGCTGGCGCCACGACGATCAACATCCCGGATACCGTCGGCTACGCGACGCCGGAGGAATATCGCGATATGTTCGTGCAGCTCCGTGAGCGGGTGCCGGGCGCCGATGCGGTGATTTTCTCCACCCACTGCCACAACGATCTC
>JBCAXC010000486.1:0-2110 GCA_038534255.1 Pseudomonadota bacterium | reverse complement strand
CCGCGGCCTCGGCCATCGCAGATGCGAGTGGCACGAGCAGCTCTTCACGGCGCTTGATGAGGTGTAGCGCGGCCTTGCGAGCGGAGCGTGATCCGAGTCCCGGCATGCGTGCGAGATACTGGATCAGTCGCTCGATTTCCGGTCCGGCGACTGTCTTGCTCATGCCGTTTGCTCGGTGGTTCCAAGGTTTGCGATGGATCGAACCCTAGATGATTCACCTCACAGGCTCATGCAGCGTGAGGTCGCGCATCACGCGATGCCGAGTTCTTTCGCGAGAGCCTCATCCCAGAACGCGGCCTCGATCTTGTGGCCATCGAGATCGCGGACGAAGCAGCCGTAGTAGGGCGGTCCGTAAGGTTCGCGCGGGCCAGGCGGGCCGTCACATGTGGCCCCGGCACTGAGTGCGGCGTCGTAGAACGCATGCACCTCGGACTTGTTGACCGCGATGAACGCGACGTGGGTGCCGTTGCCGACATTGGCCGACTTGCCATCGAACGGAGTCTGAACCCAGAATTCCGGGAACTTGCGGCCGTAGGCGACGGCGTCCTCGTGCTCCATGACGCGCGCGATGTTGAGCGCAGCGAGTGTGGTGTCGTAGAACGCTGCGGCTCGAGCGAAGTCGTTCGTGCCCAACGACATGTGTGAAATGATGCTCGTCGGCGTCTCGGTCAAGTCGGGGGCTCCGTGCTCGCAAGCTTGCTTGCCTCTATATCAGCCGAAAGGGTTCATGCCTGGTGGGAGCGGAAGGCCGCCGGTGACCTCCTTCATCTTTTCCTGCATCACGACCTCGATCTTGCTGTGCGCGTCCAGCGCAGCGGCGACGATCAGATCTTCAACGATCTCGGCCTCGTCCGGCTTGAGAAGCGTCGGGTCGATCTTCACGTTCGACATCACGCCCTTGCCGTTCAAGGTGACGGTGACGAGACCGCCGCCTGACGTGCCCTCGACCTGCGTCTCGGCGAGCTCCTGCTGCATGGTCTGCATTTTCTCCTGCATGCCTTGCAGCTGGCCCATCATGCCCTTGAGGTTCATCTGGTCTCCAATACGGGTTTTTTGCCGTGCGCGTTTGGCGCTACGTGCCTTTGGCGGTTTCGTCAGGCGCGACGCTCACTGGTTCGCCGTCGTGCTCGTCGAGCGGCTCGATGCTGGTGATCTCCGCGCCCGGGAAAGCGGCGAGTGCCTGCTTGAGGAGCGGCGCGTCGGCGACGTGTTCCCGCTCCGCCTTTTCGTGCGCTTTCTTCTGTTCGTCGATGGTTGCGCCGCCGCCTTCGCGCGCGACGATGATGGTCCATGTCATCGCCGTCCAGGCGTCGAGCTTGCGTTTCAGATCGCCAGCGAGTGCTGACCGGGCGCCGGGGACGAGTTCAATCTCGATCCTTCCGGGGGCAACGCTGACCGGGCGGATTTTCTCCTCCAGCTCAAGCTTGAGTGCTACGTCGCGATGGCTGCCGACGTAGGCGACGATGTCCTTGAACGTTGCGAGCACAGGGCCTGCATCGTTTGAGGCCTGCGGGTGTTCGATGGCGCTGCTGGCATCGCCGGTTGGCGCGTCTTTCCCAGCGGTCTCGGATGACGACGTGACGCCATCGCGCGCGCCGCGCACCAGATCGTCGGGCGTTGGCAGCGTTGCGGTGTAGGCCATGCGGATCAGAACCATCTCGGCGGCGGCGAATGCGTCCGGCGCGCGTCCGGCGTCCTCATAGCCTTTTACGAGGATCTGCCAGGCCCGGGAGAGAGCGGGGATGGAGAGTTTTTCTGCAAGTGCGGCGGCGCGGCTTTGCTCCTCGGCGGACAGCGTGTCTCCGGCGGCGCCTGCTCCAGCGATCCGGGCCCGTGTCAGGGTGTGCGCGGCCTCCGCGAGGTCTGCGAGTACTCGTACGGGATCTGCGCCGTCACGCGTCAGATCGGCGAACGCGGTCAATGCCGCGCCGGCATCGCCTGCAAGCAGCGTCTCCAGCAGATCGAAGATGCGACCGCGGTCTGCGAGGCCGAGCATGTCGCGCACAGCGCCTGCGTTGATTGTTCCGTCAGAAATCGCGAGCGCCTGATCGAGGATCGACAGGCCATCGCGGACCGAGCCTTCCGATGCGCGGGCGATCAGTGCGAGCGC
>JBCAXC010000485.1:0-2123 GCA_038534255.1 Pseudomonadota bacterium | reverse complement strand
CCTGCGGCACGGTTTCATCGAACATGTCTCAATTCTCGAAAGCATGCGTAACACAATGGCGTCAGGAATATTACGGTCGCGGGTGGCGCACGTGCAGCAGCGCAGTGCGCGCGACACGCGCGGTGTGCTCTCGTTTGGCGCCATGACGATCCCCTGTGCGCTCGGTCGCAGTGGTGTTGTGGCGCTGAAGCGTGAGGGTGATGGCGCGAGCCCGCGGGGGCTCTGGTCGATCAGGGAGATTTATTATCGTGCCGATCGGGTCGCCCGCCCGGCCACAGATCTGCCGGTCCGTAGGCTTCGTCCGGACCAGGCGTGGTGTGATGTCAGCGGAGATCGCAACTACAATCGGCTGGTCCGATTGCCGTACTCGGTCCTTGATGAGCGTCTGTGGCGAAAGGACGGGCTCTACGACATCATCGGTGTGCTGAGCCACAACGTGAGACCACGGGTGCAAGGTCTCGGCAGTGCCATTTTTCTCCACGTCGCACGTGAAGGATATCTGCCGACCGCCGGATGTGTTGCGCTCGCGCTTGAAGATCTTCAACGCTTGCTGGCCTATCGTGGCGGACCGGCGATGATCCGGTTCGGACCGTCGCACTGATCCGCCAGCGCATGCTGTCGCGTTGTTAGCGAACCCGGCGTGGGTTCATGTAAAGATCGACTTCCTGTGTCCCAAGTTTCGGGATGACGTCACCGCCGCGCATTTCGCTGACGAGATCCTGCACGTGGTGACGACATTCGTCGTTGAAGCGCAGCATCGCGCAGAACAGCTGCAGGACGGTCAGCAGAACCTTGCAGCTGTGCTCCTGCTTGACCCAGCACTTCCATTTGCCGCCGATGTTGATGACGCGTCCATCTAGTTTGCCGACCTTGCGATCATGCTCATCGTAGAGCGTGTAGTCGTCGCCAATCGAGATCCAGTCGCGCTTCAGGCGGAAGAAGTGGGGTTTCTTGTCACGGAGAATAAAGAACGAGAAACTCTCGGGCTGGCCGGGCCACTTGTATGCCGAGCGCTCGACCTGCACGAGTTGGTCGTGTCCCGAGACGTTGATGCTGTAGGCCGGAACCGGGAAGCCACCTGCACCGTGGGTAAGCTGGACGCTTCGCCCAAGCATCAGATCCAGCGTACCGCGCCAGTTCAACTCGTCGGTGAAGTGCTTGATGACGAGGCGGCGCTCCATGCCTTCATTTTCGGTCCACAGTTCTTTGCGGTAGGCGAGGAGGCAGGTCCGCTCGCCGTTCTCCTTCACCTCGGAGAAGATATCCATGTCCTTGGTGAACTGCCGAGATTTCGCGCGGTTTCGCGAGTGCTGGTAGATGCCGATCTCAGCCGAGTTCAGGTTCGTCACCCAAAGGTTCACCTCGAACTCGTCATAGCGCGTCTTTGTTCCGCGCGGGTTGGCGCGTGAGGTTTCTTCGGCTGCGTACGTGCCGTCATCGGACTGACGGTCCGTGTCCTTTTGTTTCTTCCTGGCCATGGGTGCCCCCGTCGCTCAGCCTCAGTTCGAATCAGGCGAACGATACCAAGGGGTTGGCCGCGGGCGGGACGTGTCGCGCGGCTCAATCCACAGAGAAATCCACAGGCGGCGCGGCGTGCTGGACCTGCGATCGTTTAGCCGGTCGCTCCCGTCCGGGCGCCGAAGATCGCGGAGCCGACGCGGACATGCGTTGCGCCAAACTGAATGGCCGTCTCGTAGTCTGCGCTCATGCCCATCGAGAGGCCTGACAGGCCATGACGCTCCGCCAGTGTTGCGAGGAAACCGAAGTGGATGGCCGGCTCATCGTCGATCGGCGGAATGCACATGAGGCCGGCTACATCGAGTTTCAGGTCGTCGATGCAATGGCGGATGAAGTCTGGTGCATCGGTTGGTGCCACGCCCGCTTTCTGTGGTTCATCGCCGGTGTTGATCTGGAGAAAAACGGGTAGTTCGCGGCCCGCCTTATCCATTTCGGTCCGCAGCGCTTTCGCGATCTTTTCCCGATCTACGGTGTGAATGACATCGAACAGCGCGACCGCATCCTTCGCCTTGTTGGATTGCAGAGGTCCGATGAGATGCAGCTCAGCATCCGGATAGTCGGCGCGCAGGCCCGGCCACTTGCCCTGGGCCTCCTGCACGCGGTTT
>JBCAXC010000484.1:0-2126 GCA_038534255.1 Pseudomonadota bacterium | reverse complement strand
TGTGTGTGGCGTTTGAAACCAAACGCCTTTGGTGCCCCCGGTCGGAATCGAACCGACACTCCCGAAGGAACGGGATTTTGAATCCCGCGCGTCTACCAATTCCGCCACAGGGGCCTGGGGCGTCGCATGGACGACAGTGCGCGCGACCATAGCCATAGCGGCGCGCCGGTCAATGTTCGCGAATACCGGGTTCGCGAATACCGGCCTTGAGGCCGTATCTAGACAACCGGCGGCGGCGGATCGGCTGCAACCGGGGGGATTGGCGTCGTATTGCGGGCCGCAGCGATGGCTGCCTGCGTGCCGACGCCCCATTGGGACATCGCGTTGGCCGTCTCGCTGCCCGCGCCCGACAGGATCTCCACGTCCCCGCGGGGCAGGATGTAGATGGTACCGACCGTTATAACCGGGGCCGATGGCACAAAGACCGTGAGCGTGTCTCCGCCGGTGTCTTCCATGACGAAACAGAGGGTGAGGGCATCGCCCGTGCCAAGGCGCGCGAGAGCGGCGGGATAGGCGTTCTGCTGGTCGGCAAACCCGCGTAGCAAGGTCGAGACCATGCCGTAGCCGGGCAGATGGGTCAGCAACCGCTCTTCAATGCGCTCGAACGTCCAGCCGCCAAACCGAGAGCGCACGATGATGCCCATGATCAGGCAGGTGAGCAGCAGCGCGCCGAGCGCGAGGCCGACGGCGGTGGCCTGGGTGTCAAACGTCTCGAGACCGAACAGGTTGGTGACCGGTGTCAGGACGCTTTGCCAGAAGTCGTAGAGATACCAGGCGATCAGCAGCAAGGCCGCGACCGGGATCAGCGCCGCGGCGCCGTAGAAAATGTTGGCACGCAACCAGCGGAACAGACGCATTCGAAACCTCTCCCAGCAAATGCTTTGATCTCAATGAACCTAAACCGAAGGGGTTGCAGGTTCGTCAGGCGGAAACGAGATCGGCGGATCACCCGGTCGCCACGGCTTGTGGCGCACCATAATGGTCGCAAAGGCGGAGCTGTCGATGAACGCTGCGAGCCAACGCTGCACACGCGGCCAGGGTTGCGCGGCAAACCACTCCCGGTCGACATGCGCGAACTGGCGGACAAAAGGGAGCAACGCGGCATCGGCAAGCGACCAAGCCTCCCCGCATAGCGCGGAGTATGTAGTGAGACGACTTTCGAGATCTGCGATGAAAGCAGTGGCGCGATCACGCGGTGCCGAGGCCGGTTCGTCATAACGATCGGCATACTTGTAGCGATCGAGGTCCGGCTTGAAGCGCTGCTCGCAGTGTTCCACAAGCTCATCGACCACGCGTACGGTCTCCGGCGTGCCTAGCCAGTGATCAGGATCGTTTCTGGCAAGCGCCCATTTCATAATATCGTAGCTTTCGTCGACAACGCGCACGCCCACGGTGCCTCGCTCGATCAGGACTGGCACGGTTGCCTTTGGCGAGGCTGCGATCATTTCCACGGGCTTATCGCGAAGCAGTACCTCGCGCAGCTCGACACCCACACCGCTTGAAGCGATCGCGAGGCGCGCCCGCATGGCGTAGGGGCAGCGGCGAAAGCTGTAGAGCACGGGCTGATCCGCGGCGATCGCCGCGGCATCGGCGGATTGCGTCAGCGCGTTTGCATCAGGCGAGGGCTGGTCCATCGTGTGGACGTAGCCGATGGCACGCGGTTTGAAAAATCGGCGTTCGACAATTCCGATACCGAACGATAGAGAGCCGCGATGCTTCGCACCCTTTATGATCGCTGCATGGCGCTTGCCGCCCATCGCCGGGCGCCGTCCTGGCTCTTCGGCGTGTCGTTTGTCGAGAGCTCGTTCTTTCCCATCCCGCCGGACGTGATGCTGATCCCAATGGTGATTGCGGAGCGGGCGAAAGCGGCCTGGTATGCGATCCTGTGCACGATGGGTTCGGTGCTCGGGGCGTTGCTCGGATACGCGATCGGCTACTTCCTGTTTGATGCGATCGGGCAGCCGGTGTTCGAGGCTTATGGCTATGCCGAGAAGTTTGCGAGCTTCCGCTCCGAGTACAACGACTATGGCGCGTGGATCGTGCTCTTTGCCGGTGTCACGCCGTTTCCCTACAAAGTGATCACGATTGCGAGCGGTGCGACGGGGCTGAACCTTGTCGTTTTCATC
>JBCAXC010000483.1:0-2128 GCA_038534255.1 Pseudomonadota bacterium | reverse complement strand
ATGAGGATAGGCCGCATACATGTTTCCGTTTGGGAGGACTGCATGAAGAAAGAGACCAATTCCGTTGGCGCGACTGTCGGCGATACGGTCGAGTTTGGCCAGTTCGGCAGCGCCGACCGCGATTTCGTGGTCAACGCGCTGAACAAGGGTGCGTCCCGTCGTGACGTGATGGGGTGGCTGGTCGCGATGGGCGCGACAGTGGCAGCGGCAAGCTCCGTTGTTGCTTCCGCGACAGACGCGATTGCTGCGACACCGAAGAAGGGTGGCAAGCTGCGCTTCGCGTGGGACTTGCATGGCCCGTCCGATACGCTTGATCCGATCCTGTTCACGTCGTCGATCGACTATGGTCGTGGACGTCTGAACTACTCGAGCCTGACGCGCCTGCAGGACGACCTCACGGTGGCTCCGGAAGTCGCGGAATCGTTTGAGGCGAATGCCGACGCTACTGAGTGGACGTTCAAACTCCGCAAGGATGTCGAGTTCCATGACGGTTCGAAGCTGACGGCTGACGACGTCGTCTATTCGATGTCGCGTCACCTCGGCAAAGACTCGAAGTCGAAGGCGAAGGTGCTCGTCGCCGACGTGAAGGAGTGGAAGAAGGACGACGACTACACCGTCAAAGCGATCCTCTCCGCGCCGAACTCGGAGCTGCCGATCATTCTCGGCACGTTCCACTTCAAGCTGGTCAAGAACGGCACGACCGACTTTTCGAACCCGGTCGGCAGTGGCCCATACAAGACGACCGAGTTCACGCCTGGTGTGCGCTCGAAGCACGTGCGTAATGACAACTACTTCGGTGATGGCGGCCCGTACGTCGACGAGTACGAAGTCTTCGGCATCACGGACAACGTGGCGCGGGTCAACGCGCTGATCAACGGCGACATCGACATGATGGGCAACCTTGATCCGAAGTCGGTGCCGCAAATTGAACAGGCCAGCGGCGTTGAAGTCTTCGCTCTGCCGTCGGGCGCGTACATGGACATCATCTGTCGCTACGACAATGGTCCGGCCGGCGCGAACAATGGTGACCTGATCAAGGGTCTGAAGTTGCTTCAGCGTCGTGACCGCGTGCTGAAGCGTGTCCAGAAGGGCATTGGCGACATCGGTAACGACCAGCCAATCGGACCGGCTTACGGCGCGATGTACGCCAAAAGCCAGGAGATCGGTGCCTACGACCCGGACAAGGCGAAGTTCCACCTCAAGAAGGCGGGCATCACGTCGGCTGAGCTCAACGTGGCGGAAGTCGGTCCGGGCCTGACCCAGATTTGCGAACTTCTGCAGCGGGAATGTCAAAAGGTCGGTTTCAATCTGAACCTCAAGAAAGTGCCGAACGACGGTTACTGGGGTGCGATCTGGAACAAGGCTCCGATGCACGTTTCGTCGTGGAACATGCGTCCGTCGGCCAACATCATGATGACGCTGGCCTACAAATCGGACGCGCCATGGAACGAGTCAGCGTGGAAAGAGCCGAAGCTCGACAAGCTGCTTTCTGACATGAAAGCGGAGCTCGATCCGGCAAAACGCCTCGAGTACAGCACCGCGGCGCAGAAGATGATCTCCGAAGGTGCCGGTACGTTGATCTCGACGCACCGCGCTTACATCGATGCGAAGTCGACGAAGGTCAAAGGCTTCCCGAAAGTACCGGTCGGTGCGTTCGGTGGCATGGAGTGGCCGGAGTTTCTCTACGTCGACGCATGATCGTTCGACGACACAATCGGGCCGAACCGGAACTCTCCGGTTCGGCCTTTTTTGATTGCGTCAGGCTTGTGCGCGATGACGCGTGGGGGGTGCCAACGTGATCAACTCGAAAACGGGGGGAATTGGCCAATGATGGCGTCACTCGTGATGCGCCGCATCGGCATCGGACTGGTCCTTATCTGGGTCGTGTCCGTACTGATCTTTGTCCTGACGCAGGTGCTGCCGGGCGATGCCGCAGCGATCCGCCTCGGGCAGAACGCGACACCGGAGTCTCTCGCGGCACTGCGCAAGGAGATGGGCCTCGATCGCAGCCTGATTGCGCAATACACCGGTTGGGTCACCAGCCTCTTTACCGGCGATCTCGGAATTTCGACGGCCGGTGGTGCCACGATCTCGAGCCTGATCGACAGCCGGATCTGGAACACGGTCT
>JBCAXC010000482.1:0-2129 GCA_038534255.1 Pseudomonadota bacterium | reverse complement strand
CGATCGCAAATGTCAGTGTGTTGATCACCAGGCTCCAGAACACGCCATGGACAAGCGGCGTCATCTCGGCGCCGAACAGCGCTTCCGGTCGAAGCCAGGCGATGCCGAATGGGCCTGCTTCGATGAGACCCGGCGCGATCCACCCGGCTGTGGCAACCCACGGCACAAGCATGGTCCACGACCAGACAAGGAACCCGGCAGTGATGCCGGCAATGGCGCCGCGGGCCGTGGCGCGCCGCCAAACAAGGCCAGCGAAAAACGCGGGTGCGAACTGTGCGATCGCGGAAAACGACAACAGTCCGATCGAGGCCAGTGCCGCGCTCTGGCCCATGGTGCGGTGAAAACCGTAGGCGAGCAGCATGATGACAATGATCGTCATGCGGCGGATGTTGAGCAGGAGCGGGCCGATCTCGGCGACGTCGTTCTGGGCGGTTGGTCGCAGGGCTGCCCGGCGCAGCATGAATGGAACGATGATCTCGTTGCAGACCATGATGGCGAGCGCGATCGAGGCGACAATGACCATCGCCGTGGCCGCCGACAGCCCGCCGATGAACGCGAACATGGCCAGCGTGTTGGCGCCAGCTGAAAGCGGGAGCGCAAGCACGAACATGTCGGCGTCGACGGTGCCGGGCTCGAAGATCAACAATCCGGCGAGCGCGATCGGGAGCACGAAAACATTGATCGCAATGAGATAGAGCGGGAACAGCCAAGCGGCGGTGCGGACATCTCTCTCTGACTGGTTCTCGACGACCGCGACGTGGAATTGCCGCGGCAGCAGGAGGATGCAGACGAAGCTGAGCACCGTTATCGTAATGCCGCGGCTCAGCGACCAGCCCTCGTCGACCGTGTCGCGGACATGGCCAGCAGCACTTGCCTTCGCCCAGAGATCGGCGAAGCCGTCGAACATGATGTAGGTGACGAAAAGTCCGACGCACAGGAACGCGATCAGCTTGACGATCGACTCGGCGGCGACCGCCAGCATCAGCCCGCCCTGGTGCTCGGTCGCATCAATGTGACGTGTTCCGAAGGCAATCGTGAATGCGGCCATCGACAGGGCGATCAGGAAAGCCATGTCGCCCGCCGGGGCGAGCGACCAAGTCAACGCGCTCGTCGCGAGGTCTGCGCTCGCGTAAGGACGGAGCAAAACTTCGACGGAGGCTGCCGCCGCTTTGAGCTGAAGCGCGATGTAGGGGATTGTGCCGACGACCGCGATGATCGTCACGAGTGCCGCTAGTGTCTGGCTCTTGCCGTAACGCGCGGCGATGAAATCTGCGATCGAGGTGATGTTCTGCGACTTGGCCAGCCGCACCATGCGGATCATAAACGGGACACACAGCCCGATCATCAGGCTGGCGCCGAGGTAGACGGGGATAAACCCCAGCCCTGATGTGGCGGCGAGGCCGACGCTGCCGAAGAACGTCCATGATGTGCAGTAAACGGCGAGTGTCAGCGCGTAGATGACCGTGCCAACCTTCTTCGAGGCCTTCGTGCCCGGTTGGGCGGCGCTGAGACTGGCCTGCTCACGCCGGTCACCGATCCAGGCGATCGCGAACAATATCCCGACATAGCCGAGCGCGACGGCGAGGATTGTCCAGCCATCGATCATCGTGCGGCGCGGATCACGCGGGTGTTATTGAGGCTTGGCATGACTCAGTACAAAGGCTAACCCGAATTCTGCGAGCACTCGTTCAGTGTGCGTCCTGCTTTTGTCTGACGAGAGTGCTGCAATCTTGAGACTGTTCGCATCTGCATGATGTCGGAACGACTGCGGCCTGTTGGCCGACACACTCGCCAAAACGGAGGACGCTGACGATGGGTATGTTACAAGAATTCAAGGACTTTGCACTGAAAAGCAATTTCCTGGACATGGCGACGGGGATCGTCATCGGCGCTGCTGTCGGCACTGTCGTGAAGTCGCTGGTCGAGGATGTGATCATGCCACCGATCGGGATGCTGATGGGCGGCGTTGATTTCTCCGACATCAAGATACCGCTGTCCGACGGCCCGGATGCGGCAGCGATCAATATCGGGACGTTCTTCAACAACCTGATCTCGGTCGGAGCCGCTTTTTCTTCTTCCATCATCTGCTGCTTCGCCGCGTTGAACGCCTTGATGATGAGGAAGATCGC
>JBCAXC010000481.1:0-2145 GCA_038534255.1 Pseudomonadota bacterium | reverse complement strand
CCGGCACGATAGAGCGCATGCGCAAAGCGATGAGTCTGCAGCGCGTGGAAGCCCTTGAAATAGAGCAGCGCATCGATGAACCGATGGCAGGCCGGATCACGATCGAACACCGCCACCACATCGGAACGGAACATGGCGCCGAGATCAGGTGCCGTCTCCAGCATCTCTTCAAAGGCCGATGTCAGCAGGTGCGCGTCCATATCCGCATGGTTCAGGCGCTGCGCGAGGCGATGCACGATCGCGTCCTCGAACCGCGTATGGTTGATCACGCTCGAGAAGAGAAAGCCGGCAAGCGCTGGCTCGGCCTGCACGATGGCTTCGGCCTCCTCGCGGATACGCGCCCAGACCGGATCAACTTGCGCGACAGGCTTTGGAACGACATTTCCCTGAGCCGACATGACACGTGCCTTCCTGAAATGGGGTGTAGGAGCGGGCAGGCCCGCCAACGCGTCATAGCACAACGCCGGGCAGTCCGAAACGCGCAGCCCAGACGCCCGAATCCATCGCCGGCAAAACCGCTACTTCGAGAACAACACGAACGCGAAACTCGCCGGCAACGCCAAGGCAAGCGCACCGATCAGCATCGAGATCAGACCCGGATTGTTGAGTGGGACATTGGCATCATACGCCATCGCCGCAACAGGCTCGCCAAGTGTCCGGGCGAGATAAGCGGCCGCATCTGCGATGTTGAAGTTCATCCCGCCTTCAGCAAGGCCGCCCATCGAATTGACGAACGCGACCGTCGCCGCAAATGCACCGATGGCAATCAGGGCAGAAAGAAATCGGCGCATAGCAACCTCCGTGGCGCGAACCGCGGCCCTCAGATGAAAGGGCACGCCCAAACTCACGAATGGTCTGCCATGGCGTCACGGCTGATTTGCGGCCCGAAGCAGGCTGAAACGCGGCGAACTTCCGTGCTCCGCGAACCCGCATCCCCGGCTCCAAGCGCAAAACTCTGCTGGTCGCCTGCGCGTCCAAAATGCTCTAGAGAGCGCGAAACTCACATCCACGCGAAGAGGTCTGCGCCATGCCGAGCATCGAGGCTGCAATCATCCCGGTCACCCCGCTGCAGCAGAACTGCACAATCATCTGGGATCATGACACGATGGTCGGCGCCGTCATCGATCCAGGTGGCGATGTCCCCGTGATCCTCAAGGAGATCGAAGAGCGCGGCATCCGCATCGAGAAAATTATTCTGACGCACGGACACGTAGACCATGCCGCAGGCGCCGCAGAGCTGCGCGAACATCTCGGCGTCGAGATCTTCGGACCGCACATCGCCGACGAGTTCCTGTTGAACAGCCTTGTTCAGACAGCACGCGAGTATGGCTTGCCCGGCGCGCGCAACGTCACGCCGGACCACTGGCTCGAGGAAGGCGGCAAGATCACCATTGCCAACTTGCCGTTCGAGATTTTTCATTGTCCCGGGCACTCGCCAGGTTCGCTCATCTTCGTCATGGCCGCGATCAAGTTCGCGATCGTCGGCGATGTTCTGTTCCACAACTCGATTGGCCGGACCGACTTCCTCTACGGCGACCACGACGCGCTGATCGAGGCGATCCGCACGAAACTGCTCCCGCTCGACGACGAAACCCAGTTTATTTGCGGGCACGGGCCGGGATCATCGATCGGCGCTGAACGCGCGAACAATCCATTCCTCCAAGGCCTCGTGCCGCCAACCGGTTGAGCGCAGCCGCCATGCGTTAACGGGTCCGCGCACGAGCTGTTCAAAGTTTTGCTCGCAAACTTTACAGCGCCCCAATCATGCGGGATTGTATGATCGCGGTCGCGGTTGGGAGTTGCTGCGAGCGCGTCTGATCGACACCGCTCGCCTGTGAGGTTTGCTGATGCCGTGCACTCGCGCACTCCGTCGCCTTGTCGTCTGTTTCGCCGCAGCACTGGCCGCTATTTTCCTCCTCGATCCGCCGTCGTCGTTCGCGACGTGGGGTGCAAGCGCGCAGGCGGGCTCAGCCAAACTCGGCGGCCGTACCGTCTCGTGCCGGTATGGCAAGGTCATCTTCAACGACAAGCTGCCCGATCTCGGCATGGCCGCGCGCGGCACCATCTGGCTGAACCGAAAGCTGCTACGGAAATTTCCGGGCAGCTTCCAGCAGTTCGTGTTTCTGCACGAGTGCGCGCACCAGT
>JBCAXC010000480.1:0-2148 GCA_038534255.1 Pseudomonadota bacterium | reverse complement strand
CCGAAGATCACCAAGCCGAGGATGACCGACGGCACGATCTCAAGATACTGGAAAGGCGCAAGAATACCAGCTTCGGCCCGGCGAAACGCATGCACGACGAGCAAATGCCCGGTTGTCGCGACCACGCCGACACCGAGCAGCATCGCTGCGGAATAAAGGTCCGGCCAGCGCGGCGTGATCACCTCGATTTCGAAGGACCAACCCACGGCGAGCGCAATCGTCATCACCGCCAAACCGAAAACGCCCGCTAGAAACTGGATTGTCACCGGGTCTTCGCGCTGTGCCACGCCACGTGTCAGCAACAGGTATGTCGCAAAGGTCGCCGCTGTACCAAGTGGCAGCAGCGCGTACACGCCAAAGACATCGTAGCTCGGCCGGATCACAATCAATGCGCCCGCAAACCCGCAGACCACGGCCAGCGAACGCCGCCATCCGATCTTTTCTTTCAGGAATATGGCCGAGAGCACGGTCAGGATCAGCGGCTCGATGAAGAAGATCGAAATGGCATCAGCGAGCGGAAGATATTTCAGCGCGGCAAAGAACATCAGCGTCGCAAGCGCAATCAGGCAGCCACGCGCCGCGTGAATGTGCAGGTTACCCGGCTGCCACGAGCGCCAACGCCACAGCGCCAGCGGCGCAAGAAACAGCGTCTGGAAGAAAAACCGTGCCCACGAAATTTGCCCGGCAGCAATGGTGTCCGAAGCCAGCTTGGCGAAGGTGTCGATCAGCGGGAGGTACAGCATGGCACACGCCATGATGATCATACCCGTCTCAACATCCCGTCGGCGCGCGGGCGGCGCTGCATGCGCGGTGGCAAGCGCCGCATGTCGCGGGACCATCGAAGGCGGCGCCCGACGCGGCGTCTCCGGAACATGCGCCACAGCTGAGGGCACACCAGCACCGGTTGCCTCAGCCCTTGCACCCGACATCACGCCGAGCTGGGCAATCACGGCACCCACGATCACCATCGCCGCGCCGAGCCAGTGGTGCAGCGCAATGACCCCGCCGCCTGCGAGCGAGAGCACAATGACGTAAAACGGCACCAGGTTGTGATGCATCGCCGTGACGGTGACGCTGGTGAGCCGGATCGCCGTGAACCAGAGCGACATCGAACCCGCGATCGCCACCATCCCGAGCCAGAACACGACCGCCATGATGCGCGGAGATAAATCCAGCTCCCGCGGCACGACCTCCAGCACGAGTGCGGTGATCGTCACGACGAGAACTACCGGCGTAGCGCTCGCCATCGTCAGTCCGGCCTTGGCTGCGCCGCTCAGATCGCCAAGCCGCTGGTCGCAGGCGCGCGAATAGGCAACGAACAGTGTAATCGCCGCGATCAGCAAGCCGACACCAAGCATCGCCTGACGGTTCGGCACACCAACGCTGTCACCGGAGAGGGCTGAAAGAAATCCCGTCCCCGCGCTAACGATCACACCGCCGACGATGGAGAGAACAATGCCAATGGCAAGAGAGAGGGAAATTCGCTCCGTGCCGGCGGCCAACCCCATCAGCGCCGAGACGAGTGGCAACATCGAAATGATGACCGCCGCCGTCACCGGATGCACCAGCGCTTGCCCATAAACCAACAGCACCGTCGACACCGACAGCAGCGCTCCACCGATCCACAGAATATCCCACCGCCCGCGCGCATCCATCCGCCGCACAGTGGCAAACCCGCCACTGAGAACAAGCACACCCATCAGCGTGATCGCCGCAAGCGCGAGCCGCACCGGCGTCAGCACCAGCGGATGCCACGCCTGAAGGATGATGGCCGCAGCCGGAAAACCCGTCGCCCAGAGGATCATCGCCGCGCAGGCAGCCGCATTACCCTTCAGGCGCGGCGAAGCATGCGAAATCCGGGCGGTAAGCGACATGACGCAGACGGGCGGTGCGAGAGTTCAGGACATCACCCGTCGCAGGGATCAAACGACGCCGCAAGCCCGAACCGGTGAGGTTGATCCGGGCAGCGGATTCACGGCAGCAACTCAGTCTTGTAAAGGAGCGAGCAGTGTCACGCCCCCGGTAAGAACAGTCACTTCAGTTCGGCCAGGAAAGACTTCAGATGAGGCACGAGGGCATCCGGGCATTCCTCGTGCGGTGCATGACCACAGTTCGGGATGATCTCGAACGAAGAGTTAGGCAATGCCC